>CAZMZR010000130.1:0-6655 GCA_964570855.1 uncultured Pirellulales bacterium | reverse complement strand
CGCCATATATTTTGTCTCCTGTTTTAGTGTCGTAACATGTCACATTGCTGCCATGCTTAACTAAATAAATCCGTCCCTGGTAAAACAGAGGCGATGAAACCTGCCCGATCCCTTCATTTACAGTCCACTTCACGAGCGACTTGCTCATATTATCTTTCCCACCCGCACTAATCGCAAAAAGGGCATCGAACTGTTTGGGTGGACTCTTTTTAATATCTATCACCACTTTGTTCCACTCCGCTTCACTGATAGCACCGTCCTGGTTAGTATCAAGTTCTGAGAAATGGCCTCTTACTCCTGTCGTCACAGGACCCCTGCGGTAAATAAGTGACAGATCTTCGGGAATCTCTGCCTGTACGAGGCGATTATCCTTGTCGCTGTCATGCATTTCGAGAAGCTCCTTGAAATCGGGCAACTCTACGGGATTGACAGGGTCACCGGTTCTACCGACCGCGGCGGCTACAAAAAGTGTATCTCCTGCGTAAACCGGAGTCAAAGCAGCCCCGGTCATTGTTGACTGTAAAAAGTCAAGCCACCATCGCTTGTGACCGTCTTTGAGGTCATAAGAGATCAATTGACCCACACCATGGACAATCAGCTCCTGTTCGTTTCCATGTTTCCACAATACCGGGGTCGCCCATCCCATGCGGTGTACTTGGCGCTCTTGCCTCCATATCGTTTCCCCTGTATTTTGGTCCACGGCGAGTATATACGATCCTTCCCCCGGATCAAGATTAATGATAACCATGTCATTTGCCAGCACTGGTGATGACGCAGTGCCGTACCAGATCTCAGGATCGGGAAGCGGTTTCCTCCATAACTCATTACCACTCATATCATAGGCTAACAGGCCGAACGAGCCGAAGTAAACGTACACTCTTTTCCCATCGCATACAGGTGTTGGAGTGGCATGGCTGTTAGAAGCGTCGATTCTTTCCAGCTTCTCTGGCTCGACAGATTTACGCCACTTGATTTCGCCGTTTTTACGATCGATACAAATCGTCTCTAAATTTTTGCCGGAACGAGCTGTGATGAAAATGCGAGAATCCCATATACAGGGTGATGAATGTCCTCTGGGAACCTCTATCTTCCAGAGAAGGTTACGCGACATATTCAACTCAACCGGATAGGTTTGATTGTCCGGGGCAATTCCAAGACCTCCGGGCCCTCGGAACTGCGGCCAGTTCGGTTCGTTAGCTAGTATCGACTCAGCAGATAGCAACGCCAAGACTATCAAAACGACTTTGAGAATCTGATGTGTTTTATGTCTCGTTTCCATATCATATGCTCCCTAAAACGTAGTGAGAAGATGGTCACCGGGTGATAATGAATCAAAGATTGCGACTGAGTATTATAACCTTGGTCAGTAATTCTTTCAATGGATTCAAATATGAGAGCTTAGCCAGAAATAGTACATTGAAAATGTTTACATTTTTTATGAATTTTGTAACTCACTGATATGAAAATACTTAGCCAATCAGCATTTTGATAAAATTGGCAGATAACAGATTATTGGATTGTACTGCGGTTGTAGGGGTTTGCAAATAAAAGGTGACCGCTTGACTGTATGACAGTCCTGAGAGCGGAGGACAGAGGACGGACAGTCTAATAGTTTAAAAAGCTAATAACATAGCGAAGCACCTTTGTTCTTCGCTTCTATTGCGGTTCTTGAATCCATATCTCAGCGGGTTCCAGGGGCGGTCGGGTGGGCCGTGTTCTGCAGGCTTCGTTGTTGCAAGCATCAAGCTCAACCTGTATGGGATCTGTGGCATGGCCTCTGTACAGGGCATAGCACGAGACGATATATAGATCAGGTGCAGGTACGATCCAAGTGTGTTCAGACACAGCCGTCTCCGTGGGGACAAGGCCGGTGAATTCATACATATGCTCATCAACAATGATATCATTGAAATCTGATACGCGCACGATCAGGCTGCCGGAAAGATTCACTGTGCCGATGTTGGTAAATGATGCGCTGATCTGGATGGACTCTCCGGATTGGGCTGATTGGGGCTCAACCGTCAAGCCCGTGACTTGTCCTGCGCAAATGCCCAGGTCAATGGTTTGCGTCTCCTGCTCCAGCAGGATGCCGTCTAACGTGCGTAGCTCGGCCGCAATGGTGTAGGTCCCAGGCGGCATGTCTACTGCATCCCAGGAACAGGCATAGGACGCCTTGCCGGTAAAGTCACGGAGGGTGCGCAGGATAAGTCCGCCCACAATCTCACCGGTCGTGTCTTCTTTGACGACCGCTTCAACCAGGGCATCCACGGGTTCGCCCTGATTGGTTAATGCAAAGTTGACGTGCACCGGCTCTCCCGGCTCGTATGCTGTTTTGTCGGTGTCTAAGCGGGTTATCTGTACATCGGAATGGGTAGTGGCAATGGCAAAATTGTAGTGTTGGTAAAACAGGGCCTCTTGCATTTCCTGATGATACTGCAAGGCATAGACACTGATGACCAGGGTGGTGGACTGTTCATCTTTAAAGACTTCCCAATCGTAGTGTTTTTCCGGCCACCATTGCGGCATATCCGCCGGCCCCGGGGCGTCCGGGATGTCCTGTCCGGGCAAGGCCATGGTAGCCAGAGGCAGACAAAGATCATTGAGCACAACCGGCTCGGATACATCGGTGAGCATAACGTCCTGTATCTGAGTAGCCTTGGCGTACTGATAGGACACCTTAATGTACGGGACTTCCGGCAACGGCGGGCAGGATAAAAGCAGTCCGTCCGGAAATGTGACATGATCGACGCCCTCGATATGGGTGACTTCATAGTCCGGGACAAATACGTTTACCTCCGTGGGGCCTTCGGGTTCTGCAGACGATGCTGCGGGGAGGGAACTCGCAGAGGACGATGTCAGGGAGATAAATTGCCCGAACTTAGGATATCCAAACACGTGATACGTGGCCTTCCAGAGCTTGCCTTTGAGGTCATTGCCAAGACTTTGCTTGGTTTGTTTGTCCGCCCGGCCTACGGCCTCCCCCATCTCCCAGCGCTGGAAAAACGCATTGGAGCAGTATCCCCAGCCTGCAGAATCGGTGGGCCCGAGATAGACCCCCGCCCCCTCCTGCAGAAAGGCCTCTGCCAGGCAGAATCCCTTTTCATACCTGCCGGTTTTGCAGGACACGGCGAAAATAAAGGGACATGCAGTGCCGAACAGGTTGATTTGGGCCATGACCTGATTGACACTTATTCCGGTCCAGTTGCCCACGTTGCCATGACCGGCCAGGAAAATGACGTCCTTATTTACCATAGCGTTGAAGAGTTGGGTTGCATTGGGCTCGTCAATCTTCGTCTGCACATTGGGTGGCGTTTGGGCTTTCTGAGCGATGATTGTGGATGCGTTGTTGACCCAGGTCTTAAAATCACAATAGTTGTATCCCGAACCCGGATGACCACTGGCCAGAAGCGTATGGGATCGATCAAATCCATAGCCGGATACCTGAAGATACGTACTAATACTGTTCTGTAATACCGTGGCGAGGTCGCCGGCACTACCGCCGATGACCCGCCCGATACTCAGCTCCGGATAATAGTCAACCCCGTTCGTACTGGCATAGCGATAGTCTGTGACAAACTGCCACTTCTGGGGAGGATCGCTGTTGTAAGTAAAGATTCTACCCCACGAGCAGACGATCTCGGTTTCACCCACGAGCAGCAGATACCCGCTGGAGGCCCAGCCGACGGCCAGTTGGCTGCTCCACGTACCGCCGGCATCAATGAGGGTATCCAGGTCTATATTGCTATCCACATAGGTATATCCCAAGACCCCTTGTTTAAAAAAAGCCAGTTCAGCCATCTTGGATAAGACCAGGTCTGAGTCCGTGGCCTTTGGTGTGGTGCCCTGGTAATACGAAGGATTGAATAGGGCATAGAGCTTATACGGATTGGTCACGAGCAGATAGTCCGCGGTTTTAATGGCATTGGCATGCGCCTGGCTCACGCTCTCCGTGGCGCTGCCGGCTGTAACCTGAGTCACGCTCATGGGATCGGCACTAAAGTAAGCAAGGTCTGTAGTCGAAGATGAATCGTATTCCAAGGTGATCACATTGCCGATCTTGGGACTGACCCCCGCGGGATTAAACAGGACCGGGACCGCATTATAGCTATAGGTCCTTTGTGCGCCGGCGGGGATGGATTGAGGCTGAATTTCGCAGTAACAAAACTTGGCTATAGGATTGAAGTGACTGATGAACTGCGTGTTACCGATGTTGTCGGTGATGGCGTGGAATCCTTCGAGCCCGTCATAAATGTGCACATTGCTTGCCGTAGTATTACCTTCGTTTTTCACGGTCAGGAAGATCGTCAAACGATTCTGGTTTCGTACGGCGGTGTGGGCCGTGACCTTGAGCCACGGAGCCTGGGCCGTAGGGGTGACATTGGTGATATACAGGGCCACCGCGTCTGTGCCTTGCTTATAGTCCGTGTCATAGGCCCTGACGGCTATCGTGTGTTGATCATTGGTCTTGTCTTTGGAAACCTGCCGGGTGTCCACTTTAAACTGTACTTTGGCGGTATTCGGGGGTGAGGTGCCCCCGAATACCTCATACTGCACTAAATTGCCGTCTACATAGAATTCCGCCTTCCACAATCCCTTGTCGTCCGTCACGTCTGCTTTTACGGTAATCTCCCCGGAGACCTGATCCCCTGCCTGGTGCGAGGTAACGGTGACCGTTGGAGCCGATGCATCCGCGAGATTGTTAATGTCAAATCCACGTTGATCTATCGATTGCCTGCCGGATGGATCAAAGGCCTCGGCTCCAACCGTATGATTTCCATTGACATATGATTTTGTATCCACAGGCGCTTCATAGGGCGGCGTATAGTCCGTGAAAATGCGTGCGCCATCCATAGTGAACAGGACCCTGTCTACCCCGGTGTTATCAAATGCCGAGGCCGTCAATAGCACGATGCCATCATGGTGGTCCGGCTCATCGAGTGACACGCTCGGGTCTTCACTGTCGGACAAGGGCCATGTCTCAAAAGTCAGGGTTGGGCTCTCAACTCGATGACCGGCTTGATCCGTACCCTCGACCAGCAGGTGATAGACGGCCGCAGGTCTTAGGTCCGGCAATACCACACGGTGGGATTGCGCTAAGGCGGGGTCCCGTATTTCATCAGAATACGGACCTGCGGTTCGGCTGAATCTGGCCAGGCCGAAACTGTCTATATTGGTTTCCCAATCAACGGCAACCGTATGGGGCGTCAGGTGCTCTATCTCCGGTCCAGCGATAATAGCCAGTTCCACGGATTCAGTCTCACACGTGAGCCATGTTTCCAGGGAATTGTTCGCTTCATTCTCTTCGTGCACCTGGTTACCTTGATCCGCGATAAACATGATATGTTCCGCCGGGCCGTCACAAAACAATACATCTTCAAAACGACCTACCCAATCGGCCCCCGGCTCCAGGTCCCTATCCACTGAATGCTGAGCTATCGACTCGTCATTCTTTTTTAAAGCTACAGTAAAATCATTCGTTACAGACTCAGATCCGATGTTTCGCAGGCGGTAACACACTGAAGCGCCCTGAGACCAACAATCCTCAACAACCAGATCAGGCAAACCTGGCTCTGGTTCTTGTGATTGAATCCAGAACTTATTGCCAGTGAGCGTTTTGTTATCCAGGGGATAGGCATATTGAATACGATTATTTTGTTTTACAGTGCCATCTACGGTCGTTGCACCTACTGAGGTATATCCCTCCGGCCTTTGCTGTACAATGGTAAAGAACTCCATAGACAATGGGACCTGCAGTCCATACCAGCCCTGCTCATTGGTATGGGTCGTACTGAAAAGCTCTCCCAGCACATGCACGTCATTTGATGCATACAACTCTACCCGAGCTCCCTCCACGGGCCTGGACTCATCTCCTACCTGCCCCACATACACACGCCCGGAAAGCACATAGGTCTGAGCTATACTCTCAACACACGGTATCAGCAGTACAACAATAGCCAAAAAGGTTGAACGCATCTGATGTGGAGAATGCTTATCACATGAATCTCTGGAATCCGTAAAAAGCCACATAGTTGTTCCTCCGAATGATATCTATTTTTACAGACAAATATCATTATACAACAGAATTCGCAGAAAAACAAATTATTATTTATGAACAGTGTCTATAAGTTTTTAGGTTGTTTAGGGTCTTATGAAGATGCATTGAAGACGCTGACAACGTCCGAACATATATTATCTGTCGCCGAAGAGGAGCCCGATCCTATAAACGTAGCATTTCAAGCAATGATCATGTATAGAATGGGCAGCGCTAACAAGGCGAAGTCTGGCCTTGAACAACTGCTGGAGTTGTGTAAGAATGACCAATTTGCCTATGACATACAAGTTCTGGGTCTTCTGGCCATAACGAAACAACTCATCGCCGTTGAAGAACTGTAAGTTTGATTGATTTTACGTTGGCTTTGACGGCATCAAGTAAACTAAGTGAAATTAAAGTCACGACCCAAAAACTCTTAATTCTTCAGCATATTGAATCAACCTCATTGTTAATCCCTAAAAGAGTATCTATAAAGAGCTCTAAGTCAAAGACTAAAATCTTTGTTGCCACAAATTTTTTTGAGGCATCCACAATAAGATTTGATCACCGGACATTGAATCCTACAAGCTACATCAACCACGCGAAGCAATTAATCTATATGAA
>CAZMZR010000129.1:0-6743 GCA_964570855.1 uncultured Pirellulales bacterium | reverse complement strand
ACCATGGTGCTTGCCAGTTGAACGGCTGCGAGTCCGGCTTCGGATTTGAAGTTATCGTCTTTGACAATATCCAGGAGTTTTTCAGCCATTTTTAAGCTGGGTAACATGCCCATAGTAGAAATGGCCTGTCTTTTTTCCTCATCACGTCTTGTAATGTCGAAAACATTTATGCATAACTCTGTTCGCTCATCGAGCGGCGCCGAATTGGATGTTTCTACGAGTCTTAAGATTCCCCGGATGGCAATCACATGATGTGTTAGTGACGTTTCGGGATTGGATGCAATATCCAGAAGAGTTTTAGCCGCATCGTAATCGGGCCATTCACTAAGGGTGCGTATTCCGGTATCGCGTGTTGTTTCGTCACTCGATTGAGCAGCTTCGGTGACGTTTTTTAGAGCAATTTGGCCGCCGACGGCGCTTAATGTGCTTAATAAGTTAAGCTTGAAGTTCTTCTCGGCCGTTTCCATCTGTGTGATAATAATTTCTGCTGCAGCGTCTTTGTCCTTTGTTCTTGTTAATATGGATTTTAGAGAAGTGATACCACTGTTTCGAGCTTTGCCGTCTTTTTTTTCGGATAGAAGTCCAATCAATGTTTTAATATCAACCGAATCGCCGAAGTAAGCTAAAGCTTCGAATGCGGCGGAGCTGATTTCTTCGTTGTCGTCGGTGGCATATTCGATTAAACTTTGGGTCGCCCCTGGTATGCGGCGTTGTCCTAAAAGGCCGATTGCCACAATGCGGGTTTTAATATCACCCGAAGCGGCTTTGGTTTTGATAATTTCTTCAATATCCGGGCCGGTCATAAGTGCCAAAGCTTCTCGTGCGGCTGTTCGGTCGGACTCTGAACCGTTGGCAGCTATCTCGAATAATGATTCTGCTGTGACGACGTTGCCAAGTTTTGACATCGTTTCTATAGCGGCCAGCCGGACAGATTCATGGCTGCTGTTTAGTAATTCCTTGACTGAACCGACTAAAGATATATCGGGACGATCACCGATGAGAGCGAGAACCTGTACCTGAGAATCCGGTTCCAGTTTAGGTAATATTCTGCCGAGGGCATTAACGGGTTCCAGAGTCGGTGACCGCCGGGCAGCGTTGATGGCCAAGGCGCGGGTCTTCGGGTCGCCGTTTTGCATAATATCGACCAGTTCATGGATGCCTTTTTCGGGGTTACATACGATCAAGCCGTTAATAGCTGCGGCGCGAATATTGAACGGATTCGGATTGTTGGAATCATTTGCCGTTTTGGCGGTGCTTTCATAAAGTGCTTCATAGATTTTGCCCGCACCGGCGGTATCTTCATTCGCCGCCATATCCTTAGCGATATCGAAAAGTCCCTGAGCCGCTTTGTTATATATCGGATTCGCCGGATTATCGATGACATCCAGCAATATCTGTGTACTATCTTCGCCGCCTATGTTCGAGAGTGCAGTCACGGCTGCAGCAGCTAATTTCATATCCGGGTCATTGAGAAACTTCGCAATAGGCTTAACTGCTGCTTCGGCCTTGCGTTGTCCGAGAGAGTTTATAAGACCGATTTTCCAGTCGGATTCTTTGGCATCGGCCAGTTCGGTCAGCAGAATGTCTGTTGCGTTCGGATCGGGATTCTTTTCGAGAGCTTCTCGGGCGTAATCGCGTAAGTGTTCGTCTTCAAACGACAAAAGTTTAGCCAACGCAGGTACCGATTCACCTTTGCCGATTCTTTCGAGTTGCAATACGAACAAATTACGCACCGTATCAGGCATTTTCTTCTGTTCGAGAGTATTGATCATAACTCTGGTTAGCGTTTCGCGTTCGGTTTCCGCTCCGGGACGGGCTGAGAAGTAGCCTATGTCCTCTAACATAATTTGATAATTGTAGCGAGAGGGTACGTCTTCCGACGAGAGAAGGGGTAATAAATAGTCTATTGTCCTTTGATATACCCGGGCCAGTTGCTCGGCATCACGCTGCGGGGCTTCAGCTTTTCCCGATAGCTGCTTAAGCAATTCCTCTATATTTTGGGCGTGCACATTTGACGTCACGGCAAAAATGGTAGATAAGACAATCAAGAGATTTATAATTGTGAGCCTAAACATCGTTTTTTTTTCCTTTCGACAAAAGCTTTTAAAGCACATAAGGTGCTCGCCTGGGACGGTCGTACCATTGTTCGGCCGCCGGGTCGTTCAGGATTATTTCCTCGACCGGGTCCCATTCGAGCGGTCGTCCGAGCCTTTCGGCAATGGCATTGAGCTGACAGATTGTCGCTGTACGGTGACCGATTTCCACATCACAGATTGTTTTTTTACGTGTTCGGACACAATCGAGCCAGTTGCCGTCGTGGTCCCTTGATTCATACAGGTGTATATCATTCGGTCTCAAAGGAGCCTGTACCAGTTCCGCAGGAATTGTTTCGATGCGATTATCACGGCTGACCATTACTTCGCCATCGGTGCCTATGAATCGAATCATATGTCCGCCCGTTTCCGGATGGTCACGCAGGACCTTTGTGCCGTCTGCGTATATGTGAGTTTGATACTCGGTATCTTTCCAGCCTTTTGGAATAAACTTAACCGGGCCTGAATCATCCATGCCGAGTGCCCATTGTATGATGTCGAAATGATGGGCTCCCCAGTCGCCGTTTTTGCGTGAGCCATATTCCCAAAACCGCCTCCATCCACCTCCAAAATCCCCTTTTACGCGTTCGGAATTATACGGATACCAAGGGGTGGGACCAAGCCATCGGTCGTAATCGAATCCCCTCGGAATCGGTTGATCGGGCAGGGTCATCGGCGGAGCAAATTGCCCGAGTCTTGTGTAAATGGTATGGACCTTTCCGATCCATCCGTTACGAATTATCTCACATGCTTTTCTAAAAGCCCAGTTCGAGCGCTGTTGCGAGCCGACCTGAAAAATCGTACCATATTGTTTGCAAGTATCGCTTACTATTCGCCCCTCACGAATAGTAAGGGTCATTGGTTTTTGGCAAAAAACATCTTTGCCGGTTTTTATGGCGGCCAAAGAGATTGGTGCGTGCCAGTGGTCGGGTGTACAGATGAAGACGGTATCGATGTCCGGGCGTTCGCAGATTTTTTCATATTCCCTATATGCTTCGCAACCCTTGTAAGTTCGGCTGGTTGTCCTGTCGGCATAAGCACTTTCAACGCTGTTTTTGGCATCCTGGAGTTTGTTCTGGTCCACATCACAAACGGCCAGTACCTGCACTTCACTGCGCCCGAGCATACCTGCGAGGTGCCAGCGCATTTGCAGTCCCATGCCGATCATGCCCATTGTGATACGATTGCTTGGTGCGGTTGCGCCGAAGACCGTTGAAGGCACAATCATGGGAAACGCCACAGCGGCACCGGAAGCCACGGCACTTCTTAAAAAATCTCTACGGCTTAAAATATATTTTTTATTCATTCATCGATTCTCCTGATTGGTGTTGATTGTTTGCATGTGTGTTGATTCGGCCTGTGAATGCTTATCATTGTGAACAAACATAAATGCCACCCCTGAATCTGTTACGAGAAACAAATGTTCAAGTAACTTGACTTAGTAATAAATAGTTCCTTATAAAGAAGCATGATTTTAACCTTTTTGGATTCTAAATTCAAGAACAGTGTCAAGAAATACTAAAATACTTCTCAATATTTTTTATTGAGGTACTTCGTATGATACTGTACGGCCGCACCTGTTAAAAATTGGATAATATTGGTTTTGAGGAAAGCAGTTACGCTATTTTGCTATTGTCGTATGGGCGGCGTCGAACATTCTTATACCGCCGGTGTCCAATTGAAGGATCAGGCCCTTTTCGGGATCGATTCCGATGCAGTTGCCTGTAAATTTTTTACCGTTAAAAAGCAGTGTTACTCTATGACCTAACTGAAAACTTAATTCGCACCATTGGTCTGTCACTTCTTTTTTGTTTTTATTTGCCGTTTCGAGCCAGTGGTCCAATGAACAAACCAGTCTTTTTGCCAGTCGGATGCGATCGGCGATCGAGTGACTTTCGATATCGATGCTCGTTGCGATTTGTTGTAACTCGGCGGGAAAATCGTTTTTCTGTTGATGGCAATTAATGCCGATTCCGACGATGTAGATATTTCCGCTGTTGGACGGTTTAGCTTCAAGCAGGATTCCGGCCACTTTTTTACCGTTTAACATTATATCGTTAGGCCATTTGATTTTTAGCCGACTCCCGGTTGGTTTGCCTATGGCCTCTGCCACCGCTACGGCACAGGCTAATGACAGCAGTTCCGGATTTGTTTTATCGGCGGTAAGAAGGATCGAGCACAGAATACCGTCCGAGCGGTTGCTATGCCATTTATTGCCGGCCCGACCTCTGCCGGCGGTTTGCTCTTCGGCGAATATTACCAGACCGTCGTTGTTACTGTCTTCGGCATATCGGCGGGCAATATCATTTGTACTTGAGGTGCGATTATATACGAGGATTTCTCGGCCAATGCGATTGGTGTTGAGATTTGTTTTTATTTTGTCGGGATCAAGCGGCTCAATTTTATGGCAGGTCATAGATCACCTGTCGAGTCCGATGTCAACAGCCGTGGCCGAATGCGTGATTGCACCGACGGCAATTCTATCGACGCCGCTTTGAGCTATTGCAGAGACGTTGTTCAAGTTGATATTTCCCGATGCTTCGAGTAAAGGTTTCTTGTTTTTGCCGCACATTGCATTGCGCATTTCGACCGCGTGTTTTAACTGCCACTGCCCCATATTGTCGAGCAGTACGATGTCGATACCGGGAATCTCCAATACGTAGTTAAGCTGGTCATCGACATGGTCAACTTCGACAGCGACGAATTTAATACCTTTGAGATTCCTGGCCTCGGAGATAATTTTTTTCAGCTTCGCCTGGAAGTCTCTGCCAAGCTGTGCCAGGTGGTTGTCTTTAATCAGGATACCGTCATAAAGTCCGATTCGATGGTTATACCCGCCACCACAACGAACGGCATATTTTTCGAGAATACGCCAGCCCGGCAGGGTTTTTCTTGTATCGTAGATTTTTACTTTTGTCCCCTGAATGGCATATACGTATTTTCGCGTTGTTGTGGATATCCCGCTGAGGCGCTGCAGAAAATTAAGCATAACCCGTTCGGCGCTGAGCATGGAACGCATAGGCCCCTCGATTATGCCTAACTTACTCCCGACATGAGCCGATTCTCCGTCCCTGATGCTTGTTGTTAATTTGAGCTTTTCGTCGTAGCATCTGAGAATCTCCTCGGCCACCCCCATTCCACATACCACTATTTCCTCACGCGAGATGATTTTTGCCTTGTCAACGGCATCTTCCGGGAATAAGAGCCGACTTGTCACGTCACCCTGTCCGAGGTCTTCTTCCATTGCTATACGGATGATATCCCGTACTTTTATCATGTCGAGTTTTTTCATGTAATGTTTTCCTTTTTAGCTGGTCTATTGTGCTTTTTTGTAGCTATGAAGTCTCTTTTCTTTTTTCTTGAGTCAACAAGAACAAGCTCCGGCAATTCTTTGAGTTCTTTTAGCTGGTCGCGCAGGAAAACGGCCCGTTCAAAATCGAGATTTTGTGCTGCTTCGAGCATTTCCTTCTCAATCTGCGAAGCCAACTCCACCTTTTCGTATTCATCGGCCCCGAAACGCACCGCCTGTTGTGCGGTTTGCCTTGCTTTTATCTGCTCGGTCAGGCTCTTGCGAATTTCTTTTTTTATCGTCTCAGGTGTAATATTATGTTCCTGGTTATACCTTAACTGAATTTTACGGCGTCTTTCTGTTTCGTCAATAGCTTTTTGCATCGAAGCCGTTACCGTGTCGGCGTATAAAAAGACGGTGGCATTGACATTTCGTGCGGTCCTGCCGATCGTTTGAATCAGTGAAGTCTGGCTGCGGAGGAATCCTTCCTTGTCGGCATCGAGGATTGCAACGGCGGAAACTTCCGGTAGATCCAGGCCTTCCCGCAGCAGGTTTATGCCGACCAGTACATCGAAATTGCCGTGCCGCAGGTCAGAGAGTATTTCGATCCGTTCGAGCGTGTCGATTTCACTGTGTAAGTATCGGCATTTGAAACCTTTCTTTGCGATATAACCCGAAAGGTCCTCGGCCATCCTTTTTGTTAGTGTCGTAACGAGCACACGTTCTTTTACTTTAACTCTTTCTTCAATCCGGCTAAGAAGATGCTGGATCTGATTACCGGCCGGGTGTACCTGGATTTCAGGGTCAATCAGCCCCGTCGGCCTGATAATCTGTTCGACAACCTCATTGTTGCATTTTTCTATCTCGAAAGGAGCCGGTGTGGCGGAAACAAAAATGACTTTGGTCCAGTTTTCCTGGAATTCTTCGAAACGCAACGGCCTGTTGTCCAGTGCGCTGGGCAACCTGAATCCGTGTTCGATAAGTGTTTCCTTTCGGTGCCTGTCACCGGCCCACATCGCCTTTATCTGAGGGATGGTGACGTGAGATTCGTCTATGAACAGGAGGAAATCTTTCGGGAAATAGTCAATCAATGTATAAGGCCTTGAACCTGGTGACAGTCCCGCCATGTGCCGTGCATAATTTTCAATCCCGCTGCAGAAACCCACCTCCTGCATCATCTCGATATCGTACATTGTTCGAGCCTGGAGCCTTTGGGCTTCCAGCAGCTTGCCCTGACTGCGAAGCTCGCCTAATCGCTCCTGCAGCTCTGTTTTGATCCCCTCTATCGCCGAACCTATTCTCTCGGACGGCATAATATAGTGTTGGGCCGGATATATAAAGACCTGTTCTTCGACGGCGAG
>CAZMZR010000128.1:0-6786 GCA_964570855.1 uncultured Pirellulales bacterium | reverse complement strand
CAAGGACAATGTGCCATCACAGACATGACGGGTGCAGTTTACATCGGCCAATCTCACTATGGAGCGCAACAGTTCCTGCGCGAGCTGCCGGATCCCAATAGAATCAGCATCCCTGGTAAGCGTTTAAGCTTGGCGGATTTAGTGGGTGGAGGCAATGGCTATGGCACCGGCATCCTGGGGGGTTCGGGGATGACGTCAGCCGACGGCTCAATCAATCCTATCACCGGCCGGGCCAATGATCCGTATCGACCGGCAAAAATGTGGCAGTCTAATAACGAGCGTTATGATGATGACCATTACCAGTGTTCTAACGACTACATTCGCGTTCCTGAACTGGCTTATATTGACGGTGTTTTTGTTCCTGACGGTGGTCAGGAGCCTTCTGTGGTGAGTTCCGCCGGGCACATTTTTCAAGAATGCCCTGATACCGATGGGCGGACCAAATGGAATGCCACCAACGGCTGGCGTTATCGCGATGTGCCCATTTATTCTTTCTCTTTTGGCCACGAGGACGTTGCCCAATTAACGGGGCTATCCCTATCTGCAAATATCGGCATTACCTTTGATCTCAACGCCATCCGTCAAACCATGCCAGGCGCCATGATTACGGCATTTAATTCGTTAGCTGGGATTCCCATTACCTCCGAGTTCGATGTAGGAGAAATCGATCTATGGGTGTTGGTTGACGGTGAAGTTCGATATGTAAAACAAGATGTACGGCGTCCCCCTCTGAGTCGAATTCATGTTCCCTTGAATTCCCATGATCGCTTTTTAACCTTAGTAGTTACAGACAGCCAGACGCCCCCACCCGTCGAATTTTATAGCAATATGGACAGATGTTTCTGGAAAGATCCCGTGCTGGAATTGGTACCTTCTGACTCCGTCCAATCCAGATAAAACTAAAAGCAAAAGCGACATATAAAATTAAAAAAATTGTTAATTTGGCCCTCCAATTTTTAGGAGGACGTCAATTATATTTAGGAGAACTTGTGGGCCTATGTGAATTAATAACATTAAAACGCGAATCTCAGCAACATTAACTCGATGACTATTGGTTCTGGCAACAAGCTCAATACGACCGCAGGAGGCGGTTCAGGTTTTGTGTTCTTCGATGATATTCGACCGGAGTGGACCGGCGAGTAAGGTGGCAGATTGAATAAAAATATTTGATATACCGGCGGTAACATATGTTTTGGTGTGTAGCCAAAATACATTTTAGATAACTTTAGGATTTTTTAAAGGAGGATTTAATATGAACAAAAACACGTTCCTTATGTCGATTTTGTTCATCCTGATCGGAGCTCTCAGCGTTCCTGCTGCGGATATTATCTGGGTTGACGAGGACACCGCGGATGAAAGCGGTTATTCGGAATGGGAAACCTTGCTCGAGTCAGCCGGTCATACAGTAACCCACCGAACGGACATGACAACACTGGATGACGATAAAATTGAGACGTTAAATGCGGCAGACCTGGTTATTATAGGACGTAGAACGAATAGCGGCGCTTATATTGATGATGATGAAATAAATCAATGGAATGGTTTGACTGTTCCTCTGATCCTGTGCAATGTTTATCTGGCACGCAGCAGCCGTTGGCAATGGCTCAATAATACTGATGTACTTGAACTTCAAGCCGACGACAGTATCACTATTGAGCAGGATCATCCTATGTTCCATGGTGTCGGTGATGTTGGTGACGAGATTACCATGCTTACAGGCCCGGAATGGAATATACTCGATATCAATGATGCGGGAAACGGTCAGGTTTTGGCCACGCACTCTGTTGATGGCTGGCTCTGGATCGTCTATTGGGACTCTGAGACGCCGTTCTACGACGGTAGTTCGCAACAATCCGCTTGGCCACGCTTATGGTTCTGTGCAGGCACTGATGATGCTCCGGGTCCGAGCGACACTCGCCTGACGCCGGAAGGCCAAGCACTATTCATCAATGCCGTGAATTTTATGGCCGGAGCAAAGCCTCGTTTGGACGCCTTTCTGCCGAATCCTTCCGACGGCCAGATGGAGGTTCCCAGAGACGCATCCCTTAGCTGGAAATCAGGCGCTAAGGCCGTGACCCATAATGTATATTTAGGAACCGATTTCAATGATGTCAACCAGGCCTCTCCGGATGACCCGCAGGATGTTTTAATGAATCAGGGTATGACGGAAACTTCCTACGACCCTCCGGGATTTCTCGAATCCAATAAAACCTATTACTGGCGTGTCGATGAGGTCAATACGGCTCAACCGGACATGCCGTACAGAAGTGACGTATGGAGTTTTACAACAGGTAACTATCTTGTTGTTGATGATTTCGAGGCCTACAACGACCTTAACGAAGGTCAGGAAGGTTGTAACAGGATATATTTGACCTGGTCGGATGGATATTATAATCCCAGCGTTAACGGCAGTACGATTGGTTATCCCGATCCGGATTTTGCAAATGGTGAACATTTTGTTGAGACCGAAATTGTAAATGGCGGCAGCCAGTCGGCTCCATTGTTATACAATAACACCACCGCGAACTACTCAGAGGTCACATTAAGCACGACCAGCACCGCGATCGGAAATAACTGGACGCAGAAAGGTATTAACACTCTGAGCTTGTGGTTCTACGGCGATCCGAATAATCCCGACACCGAGCAGTTGTATGTGAAACTCAACAACTCCAAGATAGTATATGACGGTGATGCCGCCGCCCTGTCGGCAGGAGTATGGACGCAGTGGGAGATCGCTTTGAATGAATTCGGAATTGGTCTCTCGAACGTTACACAGCTTGTCATCGGTATGGAAAAAACCGGTGCGACCGGAACCGAAGGAATTTTGTTCCTCGACGATATCCGGCTGTCCAAAAACGACTGATAGGATTAGCCACTAATTTGATAACAGGAAATGACTGATAAGATTTACTTATCTTGTTGGTGAGATAGGATGCTGTCGGCACCAATAACGCTCGATATCTTCGGGCAACGTAGGGTGCCGATAGCATCTTTTTTTATACTGCGTCCCCTCCACTTTTCCCGTATCAACACAAATCCAACATCTGGATGATCTAAAAAGTATCAAGATATTACGGCGACGGACTCGGCCTTTGAAAGATAATCGGGGTCGATTTCGATTCCGAATCCGGGTCCGTCCGGGACGTGAAGGACGCCGTTTTTTATAATAAAGTTCGGCTTAAACCAGTTCTGAGATTGCTGCGGCCGTCTCCATGTGCGTTCCATAAACGGGCCGATGTTCGGCGTACACGATGCAAACTGCAGGATATTCACCGATGCGGCCCCGCTCTGCGTGTTGTGCGGCACAATTTTCATCCCCGCACCGGCAGCCATTTTCGCCACACGTGCCGTCCGAATCAAGCCGCCGTTGTAGTTGATGTCCGGCTGTACGATATTCATTACACCATTCTTTATCATCCATTGAAACCGCCACAGGCTCGAATCCTGCTCGCCGCACGCGACCGGTATATCGAGTGCTTTTGTCACCGCCTGCGTCTCGGTAAGCTCTTCCCAGGGACACGGTTCTTCGAAAAAGACAAAGTTCAGCGATTCCAGCATCCGCCCGACCTCGATGCCCTTTTTCGCATCGTACGAGCCGTTGGCGTCGGCGTATAAAGTAATATCATCGCCGAGTGTTTTGCGCGCCAGCTTTACCAGCGTTTCTGTCCGGCCGGGATAAGCATCGAGATTTCTGCTCATACGACCCCCGATTTTGAATTTCACTGTTCTGCAGCCGGTAGCCTCGATTCCCCGGGCGTAAATACCGACCTCCTGTTCGGCTGTCGTATTTCTGGCCGAGCCGGACAGATAAACCGGAACTTCCTTTCGAATCACTCCTCCAAGCATCTCGCCTACGGTTTTGCCTGCAACCTTGCCCAGTAAATCAAGCACACTTTGCTCGATATATGCAACCGGGCACCAGAACGGCAGTCCGGCAATTTTATAATTCGCTACGTAAACTTCATCGACGAGTGTTTCAATCAGGCGAGCGTCTTTGCCGATAAAATGCGGAGCAACGAGCTTTTCAAAAATAGGAACAAAATATTCGATCTGCTTGGTTTGAATAAGACCGACCGCCCCGCCGGCCGACCGTGTTCGAACAAAGTAAGTACTACCTCTTTTCAATAACTCAATCTTTTCGATAACGACCGGCTCCTTAACTTTGCCGGGCAAGTCGAACATCGGTTTTTCGTAATCGGGTATCACCCGCTCGGTCTTTTCCGTTCCCAGTAAATTACCCGGCACGACCGCACCAACGGCAGTACCGGCGGCAAGCTTTAGCCATTCACGCCGTGTGAGCATGGAATCATCTCCTTTTCCGGATGTGTATATCTTTAGCGGTTCAAAGTTGAATTTTATTTATCTTCTTTTTCTTTATCACCGCCCAACAGGCCGCCGAGTCCCTTCTTAAGAACTTCATCCGGCTTTTTCAGGACATCTTTGACCTCATCGGGAACTTCATCTCCCAGTTGTTTATCCATCTGCTCTCCGAGCTGTTTGTCTATCTCATTAGCGAGTTTTTCCTTGCCGGCCTTGATCAGTGCCTGTTTGAATTCCTCCGTCAATCCCTTGACGTCGAATACCAAACGCGGCTCGGTGACAGGGCCGACGATTCGTATTGTCGTTTTAAGGTTGTCCAAAACCGCGAGCGCTTCGGAAGTTGCATCCGAACCTAAGCCAAGAACGCCCTTTCCCTGACCTTGTGCCTGGAGATTTTGGATATTAACATCAAGGGCCAGATCGATAGTATCCTTCGTTGCTATCCCGCTGATTGTACCCGAGGCCGTCCCGGATTTGAAAACCAGCCCGGCATCGCTGCTGAGACTCGACTGGATTTTCGACATATCGAAGGAATCAAAAGTACCGGTAAGCTTCGGAGTCTCCATACTGTAATCCATCGTCAGGTTTATCTTTGCGGGCGTTTCGAGCGAGCTCATTTCCAAAGTAATCGGCCGACCTGCGGCCTTCGGGGAATCGTTCAGGTTTGTCAGTTGGATTTTACTGCTACCGAAGATAGCAGACGGTATCTGAACTTTATCGAGCGTTGCGATTTTTGCCATGAAACGAGGCGAGACCGGCGTCAATGCCCGTGCAGTCAGATATTCAAGATATTTTTGCGGTATTTGCTGCGGCTCTGCGGCAGCTTCTTCGCCTTCACCGCTGGGTAGATACTTGCGGAGTTTCTGAAGCTTTTCCTTAAGAGCCTTGGCATCCTTGAAATACTTATCGAGTTTGACCAGATCGGCCGGATTGAACTCATATTCGTTCGGCTCGAAAACTGCCGGCTCTTCTTTAACTTTAGGTTCATACAACTTACCCGGCGTCGAACGCTTCTGGTTGAACCGGACGTTGGAAATTTCCACCTGATTCATTACCACTTTGCCCAGAGACAGGTCATAGATACTCGCATCGGCGGAGATTTTTTCGATAGCGACCTGATTGTTCGCGGGATTTTCCGGATCGGTTACCTGTATCCCGGAAGCCGAGACGGCACCTTTGAGAATAGAGATGCCGATCTGGTCGAGATTCACTTCGGCCCCGTTGGCACGCGTCATTGCTTTTGTGGCATATTCCTTAACTTTTTCATCTTTGATAAAGGCCGAGACGATTAGCGCTATGATAATCACAATGACAGCCAGCACCGCCCCTGCTTTGCGGACATATTTTGTCTTTTTGGTAAAAAGTGATTTGGCGTCTTTGGTGCGTTTGCCGATCAGTACCCTGTCCAGGATGCGCACCCATGTTTTGGAATACCACTTTCTGAACGTTTCGGAACCCTCTTCGAGTTTCAACAACATCCGGCGAAAACTCATGACGGATCGCGCCATCAGCAGCCCGGCGATTATACCTATAACCGGACCGATGATAAATCCGCCCGAGACCGAATACGTACTAAAATCGGTCAATCCTATCACAGGCAGTGACTCCAAAGAGCGAAATATAAAAGGCGTATTCCCCTGCATCCAGAGCCCCACATGATACAATACCGGCGCCGCCGCATAGCAGAGAGCTCTGCCAAGTATGCCCCAAAAGATAAGCATTCCGACGGGGATATTCAACAGCAGCATAAAAACAATCAGCACGACGTGAAAACCGGAGAAGCCCGGAATCATGCCGAACCAGAAACCCAATAATACGGACAGAAAAATAATCACAGGAGAAACGCCGCCGCGAAATGCCGCGAGAATTTTGCTTATGAAACCGGGAAGAATCATATCAACACTCCTTTCTGATATTTAATATATTAAACCCCACATTATATCCTTGCAGAAATTATACCCAACTAAAGGTCGTCGCCGCAATAAAAGTTTATAAAAACACGATTTCCCCGACAGATTAATATTTTCTCTGAACGTTTTTCCATTTAGTCTGTAATCTCGAAAAATTGGGTTTGTTTTCCGTTTTTTACGTTTATAGGATGGGCAGGTTCCCTGCCCATGCGGTTCTGAATTTATCAGCATTCCCTTGAGGACGCCTTACGGTGCAGCCCGTGAACACACGGCCAAGCCTGCCCCGAGCAGGACCGAGGGGATGGCCGTGCCACGAATTGGCTTTGTTTTTAACCCTACCAAAATTCCGGTTTTTTGCCATAATCATTTTATTTCAAATAGCTTGCATCAATTTGTGCACCACATAAATTGGCTTTGTTTTGCATTTTTTTACCACGGCGAAGTTGTACGAATCCGGGTTAACCCGCCAATAAGCTTGTCCTGCGCACAAGTCGATGGATTGCCGGGCTAAATATGGAATTCTCATGTTATGTTTTAACTTTGAACTTTACACTTT
>CAZMZR010000127.1:3791-6789 GCA_964570855.1 uncultured Pirellulales bacterium | reverse complement strand
TTATTAAAAAAATCGCAACTGCTTAAATTTCGCGAAAGAATAAGTGACATAAAAATTGTTATTAATTCTCTTCTGTAAATATTAAGAGCGATAAACTGATTTCTGAATGTCAATTCCAACTTTAATTACATTCATTGCTTATCTCGTAGTCCTGCTGAGTATCGGTCTTTGTTTCTATCGAAAATCGTCCAACATAGAGGACTATTTGTTAGGCGGCAGGCGTATGGGTTCGTGGGTCACTGCCCTTTCGGCTCAGGCCAGTGATATGAGCGGCTGGCTGCTGATGGGATTGCCCGGCGCGATCTATTTAGGCGGGATGCCGCAGGCATGGATTGCCATAGGACTTTTCATCGGAACTTTTTTGAACTGGAAGCTGGTTTCCACCCGGCTAAGAGTATATACCCAGAAAACCAATACGATAACGCTGCCCTGCTTTTTCGAAGCTCGTTTCAAAGATCCGACCGGTTTGTTGAGAATCATCTCTGCTATAATAATCCTGATATTCTTCGCCATATACGCCTCGTCCGGCCTTGTAGCGACGGGATTACTATTCGAATCAACTTTCGGAATCAAATATCAAATTTCAGTAATCATCGGAGGATGTGTAATTATCGCCTACACCTTTCTGGGAGGTTTTCTGGCGGTATGCTGGACCGATTTACTTCAGGGTGCACTAATGGTTTTTGCAATTATTATAGTTCCAGTGTTGACATACCATACCGCCGGCGGAATCGAGGTAATTGAAAAGGCAATTGTCTCAAAAGAAATTTCAACAAGCCTCTTGCCGCAGGTGGATAAACTGCATTTGTCTATTATTATGATTATTTCCAGTATGGCATGGGGCCTTGGGTATTTCGGGCAGCCTCATATTCTCGTGCGTTTTATGAGTATCAAGTCCATAGAAAAACTCAAAAAATCGATGACTATCGCCGTCATCTGGGTCTTTCTATCGTTGAGCGGTGCGGTAATCGTCGGCCTAATCGGCATAGCGATGTTCGATAATTTAAGAGACGGAGAGGAAGAGAAAGTTTTCATATACATGATAAACGAACTGTTCAATCCTTGGCTTGGCGGAATATTATTGGCAGCGATTTTCTCGGCTATTATGTCAACAATAGATTCGCAATTGCTTGTATCATCCTCGGCCTTGTCCGAAGATTTCTACAGTAAAGCGATAAGAAAAGAAGCATCCGAAAAAGAGATTGTCTGGATAGGCAGAGCATGCGTTATAATAATCTCAATCATTGCATTGGTTATGGCACTCGACCGGAATAAAACAATTCTGGGGATAGTCTCTTATGCCTGGGGCGGCTTCGGAGCGGCGTTCGGGCCTCTGATCCTCTTTGCACTTTACTCGCGAAAAACATCCTGGCAATCGGCGCTGGCGGGCATGGTAACCGGCACTGTTGTACTGGTATTATGGAAGCAAATTGGATTGAGCAACAAAATGTACGAAATCGTGCCCGGATTTATTGCAAATTGCCTCACGATTATTTCGATCAATGCAATTTTCGGACAGAAAGACCAAACAGTTTTGAAAGAGTTCGAGCAGGTAGTAAACACGGTAAGAAAACGATAATCATAATCAGGTTCCTTTTCGGCGATTCTTTTATTGATTTGGCCTTACTAAAAACATCTTACATGTTGCGAAAAACAGCGCTTGACTTGCTGTATTGGTTTGATGACAATTCTCCTGGTGATTTTTTGGGTTCGTTGAATATCTATTCTACTTTAAGGGAAACTTTATATTGTCAATTATATTACTGATTCTCGGCTTTATCCTTGTGATTAAAGGTGCGGATTTTCTTGTCGATGGAGGTTCTTCTTTAGCCAGGAAGTTACAGATATCGAACCTGGCAATCGGCTTAACCGTCGTTGCCTTCGGTACCTCCCTGCCCGAACTATCTGTAAATATAGCCGCCAGCATTGAAGGTGCTTCCGAAATCGCCATCACAAATATCCTGGGCAGTAACATTGCAAACATATTTCTTATTCTCGGTATTGCTTCGATTATCTTCCCTTTGACGGTGACAAAAGGAACTGTCTGGAAAGAGATACCATTGAGTTTACTGGCGGCAATAATACTGGGCGTCCTGGTTGCCGACAAATTCATAGACGGGAAAAATTTCTCTGAGATATCCAGGATTGACGGTCTGGTCTTACTGTCTTTCTTCATTATTTTTCTCTATTACTCCGCCGGCATAGCGAAGGAAACATCGGGAGTCACCGATCAGCTTCAAAAAAAGATTTACAGCCTGCAAAGGTCCGTTGTTTATATCGCTGCCGGGCTTGTGTTATTAATCCTCGGCGGCAAGTTGATTGTTGACGGTGCCGTCAATATAGCAACATGGTTGAATATAAGCGAATCGGTTATTGGAGCAACGGTAGTAGCCGTCGGCACATCCATACCTGAGCTGGCCACCTCGGCCGTTGCCGCATACAAGAAGAATCCGGATATAGCCGTCGGCAATGTTATCGGCTCCAACATTTTCAATATTTTCTTCATACTCGGCCTCAGTGCCGTCATCAGACCGTTGCCTGTTCAATCAGGCAACAATCTGCACATCGCCACGCTGATAATCGCAAATTTAATTCTGTTTGTTTGTATGTTCACGGGAAAAAGAAAAATCCTGGACCGCTGGGAAGGCTGGCTGCTTTTAGTCGGTTATGTAGTTTATATATCATTGGTTATAGTTTTAAGATAAACCATCTTCTGTCAATATAATCCTGTTGATTTATAATTCCGCCGAGTTAATGCTTCATCCATAACAACGAACAACACTTGACTTACCGTATCAGTTTGATAAAAATTCATTAAGTGATTGCTCGCGCGTATTTGCATTGACAAAGCTGCAGCGATTTTACTAATTTTTTTATATCGTACAGATTGAAAACTAAAAATGGATAAAGTATTCATCATCCCGGCCCTCGGAGATAATTTTATTTATCTATACCAACTCGACCAAAACAATGCAATTGTAATTGATCCCGGTGACAG
>CAZMZR010000127.1:0-3691 GCA_964570855.1 uncultured Pirellulales bacterium | reverse complement strand
GGAATTCTCTGGACGGGCGATACGATGTTCGTCGGAGGCTGCGGCCGACTTTTAGAATGCGATGCACGGTCGATGTGGGATTCTCTGCAGAGATTAGCCGCCCTGCCGGATAAGACGCTTCTATATTGCGGGCACGATTATACATTGGAAAATTATGAATTTGCTCTCCAGATTGAACCGAACAATCAGGTAGTCGAAAAACTCCTGAGCGAAATTCGGCAAAAACAACAACAGGGCGAATACTCCGTTCCTTCGACAATGTCACAGGAGAAATCAACCAATCCGTTCCTGCGTGTAAAAACCAGCCAGATAAAGGCTTCACTTAATATGCCGCAAGCCGGTGACGTGGAAACCTTTGCGGAACTGCGACGACGTAAAGACATATTTTAGCCCTCCACGGAATTATTTGTGCCGATGCAGTTTATCTGGTAAGATTCGATCGAAAATAACAAGTACAAAAGGAGAATTTTATGCTGATAGTACATGTTTTCGTACATGTCAAGCCCTATAAAATCGACGCTTTCATGTCGGCTTCGCTTGAAAACGCCTGCAACAGCATACGGGAAGCAGGTATCGCCCGATTTGATGTGATCCAACAACAGGATGACCCGGCCCGATTCGTACTGGTCGAAGTCTATCGCACCGAACAGGACCCGAGCAGACATAAGGAAACGGCACATTATCAAAAATGGCGGGATACGGTCGCCGATATGATGGCTGAACCACGAACAAGCGTAAAATATACCAATATCTTTCCGGATGAAACAGGCTGGGATTAATTGTACATCTCGTACAAGGTAAGAAACTATGAAATTCGAATTTGCAACCGCCACACGCATTATATTCGGCCCCGGTACAGTCCAACAAGTGCCCTCTCTTGCCGCCGGGATAGGAAAACGTATCTGCGTAGTCACCGGCAGCTCCGTCGAACGGGCACAATCGATGCTCGAACAGTTGAGCGAGCAAAGAATCGAATATGTCACGTTCAGCGTCACCGGTGAGCCGACTATCGATACGGCAAAAAACGGCATCGAATCGGCTCGTAACGCCGGAAGCGATTGTGTAATCAGCATAGGCGGCGGAAGTGTCATCGACACGGGTAAAGTCATCGCGGCAATGCTGACCAACAGCGGAGGGCTCGAAGAGTATCTCGAAGTTGTCGGCGCCGGCAAACCACTCTCCCGCATAGCTGCACCACATATCGCGATTCCGACAACTGCCGGGACCGGCGCCGAGGTCACTCGCAATTCGGTGCTCGGTGTCCCGGAACATAAGGTCAAAGTCAGCATGCGAAGTCCCCTGATGCTGCCACATATCGCTGTGGTCGATCCTGTGTTGACTTATTCGATGCCGCCGCCAGTGACTGCATGTACAGGTCTGGATGCGCTGACACAACTGATTGAAGCATACACATCCAAAAATTCGAATCCCCTGACAGACGGTATCTGCCGGGAAGGTTTGAGAAGAGCCGGGCGTTCATTGAAGCGGGCATACGAAGACGGCGGGGACAAAATCGCCCGTGAGGACATGGCCCTTGCAAGTCTCTTCGGCGGACTGGGCCTGGCCAATGCGAAATTAGGAGCGGTACATGGTCTGGCCGGGCCGCTCGGCGGTACGATATCCGCCGGCCACGGGGCCATTTGTGCCGGACTTTTGCCGTTCGTAACAGAAGCCAATGTCCGGGCGTTACAAAATCGCCGGGCCGACTCCGAAGCACTGGCCCGCTATGACGATATAGCCCGGATACTAACCGGCAGAACAACCGCACAGGCCACTGACGGAATTCAATGGATTTTAGAAATTTGTAAGTCATTGAAAATACTGCCCTTAGTACGGCTCGGCCTAAAAAAACAGGACATACCGACAGTCGCCGAAAAAGCACAAAAATCAAGCAGCATGAAAGGCAATCCAATCGAATTAACCGAAGACGAACTGCTAGAAATCCTGAAAAAAGCTTCCTGATAAGAGTTGACGATAATCGAGAAATTCTATTACAATACACCGGCAATCCGGAAGATTATGGAATTTTAAGATTTTATTAACCACTAACATAAAATGAAAGGGACTGATATGAAACGCTCATGTAAAATCTTTTATGTTCTACTAACCACACTCTTAATCGGCTCGTTGCTCGGTTGTAACGAGAACACGATGGCAATGGAAAAAGAAAAAGGAAAGGCCCAAATGAATATTAAAAATGAACAATTCGGAACGACCCCGGACGGCAAAAAAGTTGATATCTACACACTGACAAACGCCAATGGCTGCGAAGTGAAGATAACAAATTACGGCGGCATCGTTGTTTCCCTGACCGTACCCGACAAAACCGGAAAAATCAGTGACGTGGTTCTGGGCTACGATAAGCTCGACGGATATATCGAAAACAACAGCCCATACTTCGGCGCCCTGATCGGAAGATACGGCAACAGGATCGGCAAGGCGAAATTCGAGCTTAACGGCCAGACATATACTTTGGCCGCCAACAACGGCGAGAATCATCTGCACGGCGGCGTGAAAGGATTCGACAAGGTCGTATGGGACGCTAAAGAGATTCAGCAGGACGACGCCGTTGGCCTGGAACTGAATTACCTGAGCAAAGACGGCGAAGAAGGCTACCCGGGCAATTTGAAAGTCACCGTCAAGTATATCTGGACCAATAACAATGAGCTGAAGATCGAGTATGCCGCCACTACGGACAAGGACACCGTCGTCAACCTGACACATCATTCCTACTTCAATCTCGCCGGCAAAGGTGACATTCTCAAGCACGTGCTGACGATCAATGCGGACAAATTCACGCCGGTCGATGAGGGACTCATACCGACGGGCGAACTTCGCAGCGTCAAGGAAACACCGATGGACTTTACCAAACCCACCGCCGTCGGGGCCAGAATCGAACAGGACGACGAACAGCTCAAATTCGGACTCGGCTACGACCACAACTGGGCGCTCAATGATTACGACGGCACTATGAAAAAGGTGGCAAGCGTTTACGAATCGACCAGCGGCCGAGTCATGGAAGTATATACCACAGAGCCGGGCCTGCAGTTTTATTCCGGCAATTTCCTCGATGGAACCATTACCGGTAAAGGCGGAACCATTTACGAACACAGGACGGGATTGTGCCTGGAGACCCAGCATTTTCCGGATTCCCCCAATCAGCCGGATTTCCTGTCAACTACTCTAAAACCCGGCGAGAAATACTCGACTACTACCATTTACAAATTCACAACCAAATAAAACACCGAGGAATCCTTAAAAGTTCCAGCCCCCGGCTGCAGCACGCCGGGGGTTTTTTTATGTCCGTTTTTGGGCGCATCGTTTTGAAAATGGCTTTGTTTTGGCTCAAATTGGGTTTGTTTTGGCTTTGTTTTTATGCCGGTGAAAAACCGTCTATTTGCCATAATCTTTTTATTTCAAAGAACTTACGCCAATTTACCCATATTAACATTGGCTTTGTTTTGCAAAAAACACCCTGATTTGTAGAATGTTCTCTACATTTGTCGAATCGATTCCTTTGGAACCCGCCAATAAACTTGTCCTGAGCAACAGTCGAAGGATTGCCGGGCTAAATATTGGATTTTTACGTTATGGTTTTACCCTCAACTTTGAACTTTTAACTTTACACTTTGAACTTTTGACTTGCTATCCCCTATCCCTATTCCTATCCCCTACGAACTATCCATAGTTC
>CAZMZR010000126.1:0-7383 GCA_964570855.1 uncultured Pirellulales bacterium | reverse complement strand
CACGGCAAAATCACCGACTCACCCGATGATATCGAAGCTCTGGCGGAAGCTATTACTTATTTCACGGATACAAACAATATCCAAAAAACTTCACAGGCAATCATTGAAGACAATCTCAAGGAAGAAATCTCCATTAACCGAGTTGCCAAACAATTGCACAATGTATATGATTCCATATTGCAAAGGAAAGGCTCGGAATAATGTACCTGATTTTCATACCGGCCATTATTGTAGCATATTTGCTTGGCTCGATACCATTTGGGCTGCTTATAGCCAGGGCACACGGCAAGGATTTACGCTCGATAGGCTCAGGCAATATCGGCGCAACCAACGTCGCTCGGGCACTCGGCAGAAAATGGGCTTATGTTTGCTTTGCTCTCGATGTTCTCAAGGGCCTGGTGCCGATGCTCGCTATTTTACCTCTTACCACATCATTATCAGCTCAGTCACAAACCGAAAAAACTATTGTGCTTTTTTTGTGGCTTGCAGTAGGTTGTGCTGCAATTCTCGGCCATATCTTCCCGGTATATCTAAAGCTCAAAGGAGGCAAAGGCGTTGCAACCAGTTTCGGAGTGGCTCTTGGTCTTTGGCCTTACTATACAATTTGCGCCCTGATTGCTATAGCAGTATGGGCGGTCGTCGTTTCAATATGGCGGTATGTTTCATTAGCATCGGTTGCCGCTTCTGTGACTTTCCCCCTTGTTCTGATTTTATTGATAGCCCTGAGACCCGGCTGGGAATTCGCTCACCTATGGCCGTTTGTGATTACTGCAACGGCAATACCACTAATGGTAATCATCCGGCACCGCGAAAATATCAAAAGAATTCTGTCCGGCACGGAAGGTAAAATCCACCAGAAAAAAAATACTTAAAATGTCCTTATACTGCTGAAGCCGGAATCAGGCAGAGGAATCTCAGAATAGAATCCCCAGTATTTTTGAAACAGTGCTCCAGGCCACCTGGCACAAATATCACATGTTCGGGACCAAATTCATATTCCTGACCTTCACAGATAAATGTCCCCCGCCCCTGAACTATAAAAACTTCATGCTCGTGTGGGTGAGTGTGTAAGGGTGTATGGCCGCCGGGCTGTATCTCGAACATTCGCATAGCGAATTTTTCTGCTCCATCCTCCCTGGAAATAAGCCATCTTATTTCGACATCTTTTGCTCCTTCAATCACAACCGGCGACTTTTTTATATTGCTGCTTTTTTCTATTTTCATTTTGAACTCCGCTTTTTTTATATCAGGATTTCATCTAAGCTTTTTTGCAAGAATTTCTGAGACAACTTTAGGATTAGCCTGGCCTTTTGATTTTTGCATAACCTGACCGAGCAAAAATCCTCTGGCCTTTTTTTCCTTTTTCCCACCACTGGTAACATCTTCGACCGCCTGAGGATTTTCCGCCAGAACCTTGTCAACGATTTTTCCCAGCTCACCTGCATCACTTTTTTGAATCAGGTTAAGTTCCTGAGCTAAAACTTCCGGCTCCTTGCCTGTCTGGGTCATCGCCTCGAATATCGTTGCGGCAGAACCGGCACTGATTGTATTAGCTTCGACCATCGCCGCCAAATCCGCGATGCTTTGAGGTGTTACAGGTAAATCATTTATGCTGCAATTCTTTTCCTTTGTAATTTTCAATCCGGTTTGTGTCAGCAAATTACAAATCCGTTTCGGATCGCCACCGGCTGCAACCGCCTCATCGAAGAAATCTGCTGTTGAATGCTCGGCTGTCAGGACACCGGCATCGTAGTCACTCAGATTATATGTCTGCACATATCGCATTTGCTTCTTGAGCGGCAGCTCGCATAATCGCGATTTAATATCATCCAGCCACTGCTGTGTCAATTCAACCGGGACAAGATCGGGTTCGGGAAAATACCTGTAATCGTGAGCTTCTTCTTTTTCCCTCTGCAGGACGGTGACTTCTCTCTCATCGTCCCAGCCGCGAGTGGTCTTATTACCCATATCTAAGACTACGCCGCTCTCAAGAAATTCGTCGAGCTGCCTCTGCGTCTCATAATTAACACTTCTTTCAAGTGCGCGAAAGCTGTTAAGATTCTTAACTTCGACTATCGGGGTCCTGTATTCGGTGCCGTCTTTTGTGATTACTAAATTGATGTTCGGCTCGAAACGCATGTGTCCCTTTTGCATATCCGCTTCGGAGACACCTAAAAATCTGACCATTCGCTGTAATTCGACAGCCAACACCCGAACTTCGGCGCCACTATTCATATCCGGTTCGGTAACAATCTCCAGTAACGGCGTTCCGGTCCTGTTCAAATCCACCTGCGAGAAATTGCCCGCAGTGTGCAAATTCTTGCCGGCATCTTCTTCGAGATGCGCCCTGATTATACCAATCCGCTTTATTTGGCCCGACTCAAGTGGAATCTCAATGTAGCCGTCCTTGCTGAGCGGTAAATCATACTGGCTTATCTGATAATTCTTCGGTAAATCAGGATAGTAATAGCTCTTCCTGTCCCACTTGGTAAACATGGGTATCTCGCAATTCAGGGCCAGACCGACCATAACTGCATACTCGAACGCCTGCTTATTCATTACCGGCAGAACACCGGGCATACCAAGGCACACAGGACATACCCTGCTGTTGGGTTCAGCGCCGAATTCAACCGCACAACCGCAAAACATCTTGCTCTTCGTGCACAATTGAACGTGAATTTCAAGTCCGACCAATACTTTGTATTTTAAATCAGCCATCATTCTTTTAATTTATCATCGGCGGCTTTTTCTTATGCCAATCCGTTTGAGTTTCGTACATTCTTGCCGTCCGCAGCAATTGTTCTTCAGCGAACGCCGGGGCCATAATCTGTAAGCCGATCGGCAGACCCTTATCGTCAAAACCGCAGGGGATACTGATTCCCGGAATACCGGCTAAATTGGCGGCTATCGTATAAATATCCGACAGATACATTTGCAGCGGATCGTTTACCTTTTCACCGATCTTAAAAGCAGTCGTCGGTGCGACCGGCATGATAATGCAATCACACTTCTCAAAAGCCGCTGAAAAATCACCACGTATCAGGTTTCTGACTTTTAGCGCTTTGAGGTAATACGCATCATAATAACCGCTCGAAAGCGCGTATGTCCCGAGCATTATACGCCGTTTGACTTCTTTGCCGAACGCCTCGGCACGGGATTTCGAATAAACCTCAATATAGTCTTGTGGATTCTCCGTACGGTGACCATAATGCACACCGTCATATCGAGCCAGGTTACTCGATGCCTCGGCCGTAGCAATGACATAATATGCAGCAATCGCATAATCCAGATGGGGCATATCTATTTCGATGATTTGAGCACCGAGGTTCTCATATACATTTAGCGCCTCGGTCAAAGCCTTTTGCACCTGCTCGTCGGCACCGGCATTGAATTGCGGCACAATTGCGATTTTGAGTTTATCTATCGGTTCTTCGAGCATCTCGAGGTAATCGCAGACAGGGGCCATTGTTTCGACGACACTGGTGCTATCGGCCGGGTCGTGACCTGCTATAATATTCATCATCAATGCCGAATCGGCAACCGTCTTCGTAACCGGTCCGATCTGGTCGAGACTCGAACCGTATGCAACAAGCCCATATCGTGAAACTCTTCCATAAGTCGGTTTTAAGCCCACTACTCCACAAAAACCGGCGGGCTGACGTATAGAACCACCTGTATCGGAACCAAGGGCGGCAAAACAAAGTTGCCCTGCAACAGCCGCCGCCGAGCCGCCGCTACTTCCGCCCGGCACTCGAGTCGTATCCCAGGGATTGACGGTTTGCTTGAGGCCCGAATTCTCCGTGCTCGAGCCCATTGCAAACTCATCCATATTTGTCTTACCTACAATAACCGCATCTGCAGCTAAAAGTTTCTCCACTACGGTAGCATTATAGGGAGCGTGGAAATTTTCCAATATTTTCGAGGCACATGTAGTAGCCCCGAAAGTTGTGCATAGAACGTCTTTTATTGCAATCGGCACACCGGCTAATTGCCCTACCGGCTCTCCCGCGGCTATACGGCTGTCAACATTTGCAGCTTTCTCCAGCGCCATGTCCTGAAATGTGCTGATATAAGCACCGATAACCGGCTCGAATTCCCGAATCCGCTCGAAAACAGCATTAGTCGCTTCAACACTGCTTACCTGGCCGGCAGCAATTTGATCACGTAATTCTTTGGCTGTTAGCTCTTCCATACTTGCTTTAAGAGGTTTCTACGCACCGGAACTGTCATCGAGTATTTTCGGTACTTTGAAAAACGCATCATCTCTCTGCGGTGCGTTGGCTAATGTTTTTTCGGTCCCAAGGGATTCTTTAATACTATCCTCTCGAAAAACGTTACTAACAGGCAGACAGTGCGCCAGAGGTTCTACATCCTTCGTATCCAGCTCGTTCATTTTTTCAACGTATTCAAGAATCGCCCCCAACTGGCCGGTAAATTCCTGCACTTCCTGGTCGGTCAATTCCAGGCGGGAGAGCTTTGCAACCTTCCGAACCTGTATCTGGTCTATTTTTTGTGCCATTTTGTTAATACCTGACTAAAAAAAAAGCGAGGCAAAACCCGCCCCGCTGTAATTGACATCTTCTCCGGGAAATTGTTTTTATCAACCTGTTGCCTTCTCAGCGGGCTTGTAATCTCGCTTTTGCGGCTTCTGAATCAGCCCCATACGAATAGCCTTGGCCGATACCCTGATTCTGCAGACTTTACCTTCGATAACGGCACGAACTTTTTGTATGTTCGGCTTGAACTTTCTTTTGGTAACACCTGTCACTTTTCTGCCGACCCCACCCAGATGTTTGGCCTTACCACGTCGTGATATACTTCTGCCGGATACCGTTCGCTTTCCGGTAAAATAACACTCTCTTGACATCGACTATACCCTTTTACTGCTTAGTTAGCATTTTTCATCCAATTTCACTAATCTGCAAAAGCAGAAGCATGAATATATGGTTTTGTGGAGAAAATGCAAGAGTAAAACCAATTTTTATTATAAAAACCGTACTTTTCCACAGAACAAAGTCTTTTACGCCGCATTTCTCCTGATATTATCTCTAAAACTCAGATACTGTCGAGCCGAAAAAAACGACGAAACAGCATACTGAAAAAACCGGCTCTGTCATGTTGTCTTAACGGTAGAAACCTCGAATTAAGATTGCATTTTAACTTCCATACTACTTCTTTTGGTTATTTTGGTAATAATGCATGATACTTGTGTTTTAGCCGACACAGCTTATAATTACAGAATGAATATTTTGGGAATATCGGCTTTTTATCACGATAGCGCAGCAGCACTTGTTCGCGATGGGGAAATTATTGCCGCCGCACAGGAGGAACGATTCACCCGGAAAAAGCATGACAGCCGGTTCCCTTCACATGCAGTTGAATATTGCCTTGAAGCCGGAGGGATAAATGCCGAACAGCTCGATTTTGTCATATTCTATGAGAAGCCGCTTATCAAATTCGAGAGGCTTTTGGAGACTTACATAGCTTATGCCCCTCGTGGTTTTAAGCAGTTCCTTATGGGCATACCACTATGGCTGCGTCAAAAGCTACACCTGCCCCGAGAAATGGACAAGGCATTACACAACAGATATAAAGGCCGTTACATTTTCACCGAACATCACGAATCCCACGCCGCCAGCGCATTTTTCCCCAGTCCATTTGATGAGGCCGCCATTCTTACCATGGATGGTGTTGGTGAATGGGCCACGGCAAGTTTCGGAACGGGACGTGGTAATAAAATAGAAGTCACTCATGTGCAGCATTTTCCCCACTCGCTCGGGCTGTTATATTCGGCTTTTACATATTTTACCGGCTTTCGGGTCAACTCCGGCGAGTACAAACTTATGGGCCTTGCTCCATATGGCGAGCCGAAATACTACGATCTCATATTAGAAAAATTAATAGACCTCAAAGAAGACGGTTCATTTCGTCTGAACTTGTCTTTTTTCCCATATTGTCATAAAACCGTGATGACGGATTCTAAATTTGAAAAACTCTTTGGCGGGCCTCCACGCAAGCCTGACTCACCACTGAACCAGCGTGAAATGGACATGGCAGCATCGATTCAGGCCGTAACCGAGGAAATCATGCTTCGGACCGCCGGTTATGTACATAACCAAACCGGGATGCGAAATCTCGTGTTAGCAGGTGGTGTAGCATTGAATTGCGTCGGTAACGGCCGAATACTTCGAGAAGGTCCTTTTGAGAATATCTGGATTCAACCGGCGGCAGGCGATGCCGGCGGTGCACTGGGAGCGGCATTGTTTGTCTGGTATCAACTGCTGGACAACAAACGCAAGGCCGAAGGTCACGACAGACAACAGGCTTCCTTACTTGGCCCGGCTTATAGTAACCAACAAATTCGGGAATTCCTCGACTCGGTCGATGCAAAATACCAGGTTTATCCGGACCAGGAGCAATTGATTAATAATGTGGCGGAATTGATTAACAAGGAAAAAGTAATCGGCTGGTTCCAGGGACGTATGGAATTTGGACCCCGGGCACTTGGCAGCCGCAGCATTATTGGCGATGCCCGAAGCAAAAAAATGCAGTCGATAATGAACCGGAAGATAAAGTTCCGCGAATCTTTCCGCCCGTTCGCCCCATGTGTTCTAAAAGAGGATGCGAGCAATTATTTCGACTTATCGGATGGGCAGGATAGTCCCTATATGCTGCTTGTGGCACAAGTTCGCAACGATAAACGTTTGCCGTCAAATACATCGCTGGGCAAGCTGGAAGGATTAGATAAACTCAAAGTTCAGCGAAGCACTATCCCCGCTGTCACGCATGTGGATTACTCGGCTCGCATTCAGACCGTCGATGCCGAACGTCACCCTGTACTGCACCGTTTAATGAGCCGGTTCAAGGAAAAAACCGGCTGTCCGGTAATAATCAATACAAGTTTCAACATACGCGGCGAGCCGATTGTTTGCTCCCCGGAGCACGCATATCGGTGTTTTATGGCCACAAATATGGATGTTTTGGTTATGGAAAATCAATTGCTTTATAAAGAGCAGCAGCCTCAGGCGAAACAGTATGAAGTGGACGAATATAAAGCCCAATTTGAGTTAGACTAAGCAAACTCGGAAAAACTAAAATGTCGATGATCGAAATAAACTGGCACCCCAAGCGTAAAGAGCTTCGCAATTTCGGCATTATCGCCATGATTGCATCTGCGATAATTTCTTTATTACTTTACCTGCTTAAAGACCTTGGAATACAGTGGATTTTTGTTATTACAGGTGCTGGTTTTGCTGTCTTTTTATGCAGTTTAATTTCGGCCGGATTAACCAGAATTATTTACATCGTCCTGATACTGATAACACTGCCAATCGGCTGGGTAATGAGTTTCATTCTGCTGGCAATTTTTTACTTTTTAATACT
>CAZMZR010000125.1:0-7505 GCA_964570855.1 uncultured Pirellulales bacterium | reverse complement strand
AATTAAAATTTGACGCAGCCGGATTAACACCTACACCAATGGTAAACGACAATTGAGATTTCAGAGATTTTCGCGCTATATCGATACCACGATTAAGATTGTTCACCACGGCTGTCAGTCGAACTGAATCCAGGTCAAAAACACCTGAAGCATCTGGATATTCTCCTATTTTAGGAGGGTCACCTGTAATAAGCAGTAGATTTCGAATTCCTGTGACTTGAGCACCAAGTAAATCGGATTGTATGCTTATCAGGTTTTTATCGCGGCAACAAAAATGAAGTATTGTTTCGATAGGAACATTCTGCTGTATTGTGACGGCTGTTATCATGGCAGACAACCTGGAACTGGCTCGAGGGCCGTCGGGTATGTTGATTGTATCAATACCCATCTGACTGCATAGTGAGGCTTTGTCCAGTAATTGGGATGTCTCGATTCCTTTGGGTGGTGAGATTTCTACGCTGATGATTCTTTCTCCGCTAAAAAGCTTTTTCCCCAGTCGAGATCTTTCTTTTAATGGTACAGGTTCTTTGGCAACAATCTGTTCAGATTTGAAAGTAACTGAGGTCTTGGGCTGTGACGGGGTTAGTGTCTGCCCAAGCGGCTTAAGCGTTCTGGCTATCTCCTTAATATGAGCCGGTGTCGTTCCGCAACAACCGCCTATTATTTTAGCTCCATTTTCAAAGAAGCGTTTTGCATACTCGGCCATATATTCAGGCGTACACATATACATTAACCTGCCATTGACCTGTTGAGGCAAACCGGCGTTTGGCTGAAGTGATATCGGCTTGTCTGTAAGATTTTTTATCAGTTTGAGAGAGTCTAACATCGATGACGGTCCTATCGAGCAATTCAGACCGACTGCGGCTACTGCTTCTATGGAAATTCTTGAAATAGCCTGTTGTAGTTGGTTGCCGTAAGCAGTTTCGTTTTCCTCGGTAACGGATAATTGTGCGATGATAGATAAATCCGTAACTTCTCCGATAGAATCAATTGCAATTAGCATTTCATCTAAGTTAGAAAAAGTCTCCAAAATCAGAAAATCAGCACCCGCCTTTGCAAGCGATTCGGCCTGTCTGCTAAAGGCTTTTGCAGAATCCGACTGTAAAGTTTTTTTGTTTGACAAGTGGCTTGTCAAAGGCCCTATTGCACCCGCTACAAGAACGTTTGTTCCAGCCGAGTTTTTTGCAATCTCGACGGCTTTTTCATTGATCTGTTCTGTTTTTTCAGCAAGGCCGAATTGTGCTAATTTGACAGGATTGGCACCAAATGTGTTAGTTTCGATGAAATCCGCCCCCGCCTGTACATATTCGGTGTGTATTTTACCGATCAGATCGGGTCTGGTTAAATTCAATTCATCGTAACAAGTATTTACAAACACGCCGTGCTGATACAACATTGTTCCCATTGCACCATCGGCTACAACAACTTTTTTGTCAAGCAAATCAAAAAATGTATATTGACTGGAAATACTCATTTGCTAAAAATTTACTTCTTTTAGATATATAATATATTGCTTATGGCTTGTTTTCATATTGCAATTAATACACGAAAGTGTATTAGCACAATTGTATTAAGTCAAAAGATAATTGAATTGCCTGATTTAATATCTCTACTGTCACAATTGTTATGATGGATTTGGGAAACTCAATCAATATTATCAGTAATTTGAGAAACTTTAAGAGATGAGATAAAAACAGATGGTTTAATGAAAAGTTTTTTTAGTATCTGTTATTTGTTCAGAACCCCAATCAAATTTCATACACCAACTCTGAGGTAATTTTATTTAAACAGAATATAGTTTCTGCCGTGTCAATAGTGGCATTTTGCAATTGTTGGCTTATCTAACGGGCTGCGAATTGCAATCATTTTAAGGTTCTCTTGATTTGGGTATAAGGCACTTCACTTTTTGTAAACGATTATTTAACAGTAACATACACCTCTGTTCTGCATTGTTGCTAATTCATGGCATATTGTTTGCTACTTGTTTAGTCGAGGCATAATGTAATGAAGATAGCAGTACCCATATATAATGACAGTGTTTCGAACGTATTTGATTTTGCTCACAGGCTTTTGCTTGTGGATATTGAAAACGGCAAAGAAACCGAACGCTCTGAAGTGAAATTAGAGGGTCTATCTTTGCCACAACGTGCATATAAATTAAAAACTCTTGATGTTGATGTACTTGTTTGCGGAGCGGTCTCACGTGTACTTGCCAACATGGTTATAACATCAGGAATCCATGTGCTGCCATACATAACCGGCAGTATTGATGATGTATTAAAGGCATATTTAACCGGCCAATTGGTAAAGCCGGAGTTTACTATGCCAGGTTGCTGGCCCGGTGCACGAAGAGGCTTTGGACGCAGGCGGCGAGGTTGTCGATGGCGAGGTGGATGACGCTAAGAAATAAATTGACCGGACTGTTTGTGACATTTTTGTGCAACTGAGGGGGACGGAGTCTAAGCAGAGCAAAGAAAGGAAAAATAGAATGAAAATAGCAATAACATCGCAGGAAAAAGAGCTTTCAAGCGAAATTGATCTGAGATTCGGACGGGCAAAATTTTTGCTCGTAGTTGATACCGAAACTGATGATTTTGTGGTGCATAACAATGAATTAAATTTAAATGCTGTTCAGGGTGCAGGGATTCAGACCGGCAGCAATATAGCCAATCTTGGCGTCGAGGCGGTGATAACCGGTAATGTCGGTCCAAATGCATTTAAGACACTCAGGGCAGCAGGTGTGAAAATATTTCTCACTGAGAAGCAAACTGTTGCCGAGGCGATAGACTCGTTCAAGGCAGGAAAATTAAAAGAAGTTAAACAGGCTAATGTTGAAGGACATTGGATTTAGAATTCAAACGGAGCAAGGAAACTAATGCATATATATCTGGATTGTATTCCGTGTTTTATCAGACAATCGCTCGATGCGGCAAGGCATGCGACAGAGGATGAATATATCCATGAGCAGGTAGTCCGTGGAGTGCTTGGTCTGGCAAATAATATGGATATGAGCCAGTCTCCACCGGTGATTGGACAACAGATACATCGTCTGATTCGAGATCTTGTAGGCGTTGAAGACCCTTATCACAAGGTTAAGCAACAGTTTAATAATGCGGCATTGAACTTGTATTCCAAAATGCGTCACTTAATCATCGAATCCGAAGATCCGTTCGAAACTGCAGTTCGTCTGGCTATAGCAGGAAATATCATTGATTTTGGAGTCAAAAGTCAATTGCGGGAAACCGAACTGGCCGAAACGATAAACCAGTGTCTTTCTAAAGAACCTTCAGGTATGCAACTGGAGGATTTTCGAAACGCAGTAAATGAAGCAGAAGATATTCTTTATATTGCAGATAATGCCGGTGAGATTGTTTTTGACCGTTTGTTGATTGAGCAAATGCCCATAGACAAGGTTACTGTGGTTGTAAAGGGCTTACCGGTAATAAACGATGCCACGATGGAAGATGCCGTAATTGCTGGTTTGCCTAAGATTCTGGATGTCATCGATAATGGTTCTGACGCACCGGGGACAATTCTGGAAAGCTGTTCTCCATCATTTAGGAATCGCTTTGAAAGTGCTGATCTGGTTGTAGCCAAGGGACAGGGCAATTACGAAACTCTCAGCGATGTAGATAAGAATATATTTTTCATACTTAAGGCAAAGTGCCCTGTTATTGCAAGGGACTTAGGCTGTGAAGTCGGTGAGATGATTTTGAAAAAGAGCGAAGCTTTTAATGATATTACAGATTTAGTTAAGGAGGCAGAATAAATGCCAAGTTTTGATGGTACAGGACCGTTAGGTCAAGGGCCAATGACAGGTAGAGGTCAGGGTTTTTGTCTGTTGAAAGAGTCAAAAAATAAACCGAGTCAGGTAAAAGGCCTCGCCGGCATACAAGGTTTGCCGGTTAATTTGAATAACAATAACATAAAAGTTCAGGAAAGGGAGGTGGTTAATATGCCATTTGGAGACGGAACAGGTCCGGCAGGATTAGGACCAATGACTGGAAGAGCCGCTGGCTTTTGCGCAGGTTATCCGGTGCCGGGCTATATGAACCCTGTTGTCGGTAGAGCCGGTTTTTATGGTGCCGCTATACCACCAGTCGGGCCGTATGGTACAGGCTTATATAGTTATGGCGCTGGATATGGAAATCCTTACGCCGCATGGAGCAATCCGTGGTTTCGTAGAGGTTTTGGCCGAGGTTTCGGTCGAGGCAGAGGCTGGGGCCGTGGTCGCGGTGGCGGCAGATTTGGTTATTGGTAACAAATTCAAATTAGCATGTAACCCCTTAGGGGTAAATTGCAGAAAGGATGGATATTATGCCAAGAGGTGACGGTACAGGTCCTGGCGGCCAAGGGCCAGGCACAGGACGTGGTATGGGACGAGGCCAAGCCCAAGGTCAGGGTAGAGGCAGAATGGGTGGACCATTTGCTGCAGGGCCGGGCGGAAGTTGTGTGTGTCCGAAATGCGGAACAACGGTTGCTCATGTTGCCGGACAGCCTTGTAATGCGATAAGTTGTCCAAATTGTGGAACGAAAATGACAAGAAATTAACATTTTTTTCGAAAGGAGAAATATTATGCCAGGTGGCGATGGAACAGGTCCTGGAGGTATGGGACCAATGACAGGTAGAGCTGCAGGTTTTTGTGCAGGTTTCCCAGTGCCGGGTTATGCAAATCCTGTTGGCGGACGTGGTATGGGTATGGGCTGGGGTCGAGGCCGAGGTGGCGGTTTTGGTCGAGGTTTTGGTAGGGGCAGAGCTGGATATGGCTTGCCTGCTTATGGTAGTGCTGTGAATCCATACGCTTATGGCGGTGCTGCAGGTCCATATGCTTATGGTGGTGCTGTGAACCCGTATGCTTATGGCGGTGCGCCATTTGCTCCAGGCTTAACTGCTCAGCAGGAACTCGATGGCTTGAAAGGTCAAGCAGAATATCTTGAGGATAGCCTTGACGGAATCAAAAAGCGCATAGAAGAACTCGAGAGCCAGAAAAGCAGCAAAGAGTAAAAAACACTAAGGTGGACATCGGATTTCTTAAAGCCTTTGAGCTAAAAAGGCATAACGTTTATCTGTGTAACGGTAGATCCTATGCTGCGAGGATCGGACGCTTTGTACATAAGTAAATTTTCTGTGCCTGGTTCCATACAGTGTTTAAGAACACTGTGTTTCGGGTGAAGCTCTAACAAATTTACAAGGAGATATGACGATGCCAATATTTGAGTATAAATGTAAGAAATGCGGGCATAACACCGAATTTCTGGAAAAAAGCAGTGGTAAGAACAAGCACGTCTGCGAAAAATGTGGAAGTTCGGATATGCAGAAACTATTTTCAGGTTTTTCCGTTGGCCAAAGCAGCCAGGGAAGCGATTCATGCTCAACCGGAACGTGTCCAACCGGAACATGTGGACTCTGATAGAAAGGGTTGTTTATGAAGATTGCAGTAACGTCAACAGGGCCTACTCTCGATGATAACGTGGAGGCTCGGTTTGGTCGGTGTCCCTATTTTCTGATCATTGACACTGACACAATGCAGTTAGAAGCGATTGAAAATCCCAATATGGCCCTTGGCGGCGGTGCTGGTATTCAGTCTGCTCAGTTAATGTCGGAAAAAGGTGTAACGACTGTACTAACAGGCAATTGCGGCCCTAACGCATTTAATGTTTTTGGTCAGGCAGGGATACAGGTTATTGTTGGTGTCAGCGGGCCTGTCCGCAATGCCGTTGAACAGTTCAAAACCGGGGCTTTATCCTCTGCTTCGGAACCTAATGTAGCCAGCCACTTTGGTATGAGCGCTACGCCGACAGTCCCTAAAGCAACTGGGCAACCAGGAACTAATCCGATGGGTCAAGGCGTAGGAGGAGCAGGTTTTGGTATGGGCGGCGGTCGAGGTATGGGTCCCGGCGGTGGGATGGGACGCGGTATGGGCAGAGGCATGGGTCGAGGTGGAGGTATGGGTATGACAGCTTCGATGGGTATGCCTTCGACCGGCCCTGCAGCAGGTCTCCCAGAAAATGCCGGACTGCAAAACCCTGATCAGGAATTGGCTGCTCTAAAGCAGCAGGCAGAGATGCTTGAGCAGCAAAAACAACAACTGAATCAAAGAATAGCTAAGCTTGGAAGCGGCCGCAAAGCCGCAGCTTTTGTTCAGCCGGATAAATGCACCAGCTGTGGTATCTGTGCCGATGTATGTCCGACCAATGCTATTAGTATAGACAAATATGCTGTTATAAATCCCGATCTATGTACTGCCTGTGCTGCCTGCATATCTGAGTGTCCAAATGGTGCGATTGTAATTACTCAGCAAAAAATTGGTGGTTAAGAAACATAATCAAAATAAGCAAAACGTTTTAAGCGGATTGTAGCTTGATTGAACATTAGAAAGAGGAACTAGATGAAACGATTTATGCTCAAATCCAAGATTCACGGTGCCACTTTAACCGGCACTGAACTGGATTACGAAGGAAGTATAACCATTGATGAGGAACTTCTTGAGAAAGCTGATATATTACCGGACGAGCAGGTTCATGTGCTTAATATTAATAATGGCCAGCGATTTGTAACTTATACCATTTCAGCACCACGAAGGTCAGGCACTGTATTGTTAAATGGGCCGGCAGCAAGGTTAGGCACTGTTGGTGACAAAGTCATAATTATATCGTATTGCCAAATTTCTGCGGACAAAGCAAAGGATTTGAAAGCAAAAACAGTATTTGTTGATGACAAAAACAAGCCAAAGGAATAGGTAAGTGAGAAAAATATACCCCCGATGTGGACAGTGTGAGATGAAAGAATGCCGTGATGGCAAAGATTGCTTTTCACAAGCTGACAATCATAAGCAATTATATCAAGACGATCAAATAGCAGAATTGCACAGGGCAGCTTCATCGGTTGAGGGACGGTATTATGGTAAAGAGACACGATTGGGCGAAATAATATTGCTTGCAAAGGAGTTAGGATTAAAAAGAATAGGACTGGCTTTCTGCATTGGCTTAAGTGACGAAGCAAAGATTATCGAGGAAATTCTTTCAAAGCGTTTCGAGGTGGTTTCAGTTTGCTGCAAGGTTTGTGGTATTGATAAAAAGGATTTTGAATTGCAGCAAATTTCATCGGAAGGCCGGGAGGTTATGTGCAACCCGGCCGGTCAGGCTCAACTACTGAATGAGGCAGAGACTCAGCTTAATGTTATATGCGGGCTTTGTGTCGGTCATGACGCTATTTTTGCGAAGGTTTCAGACGCTCCTGTGACAACGCTTATCGCCAAGGACCGTGTATTGGCCCACAATCCTGCGGCAGCTATATACTGTCAGTATATTCGAAAGCGGTTTAATAAAATTACATAGCGGAGATAAATAATGGATTCGATACTTGACGCCACGGAAGTTATTGTAGGGTTTCACCCCGATGGTTACAGGATAGACAAAACAGCTTCGCCGATGAACAGGTATACAAAGTGGAAAATTCAGCCGGGTAATCATTGGTGCGATCCGAAGCCGGTCTGTTTCGATTC
>CAZMZR010000124.1:0-7754 GCA_964570855.1 uncultured Pirellulales bacterium | reverse complement strand
TATCTGCCCAGGATAAATGTTTAACGATTTGACAATACCTCCTTCCTTCAAAAACTAGTATACAGTTATTGAAAGGTAAAAATCATAAACTGCGGAGCATACGACTCCGATAGTTCAACATTGCTTTGATAGTTCAAAATGACAGATTAATACATACTCCTTCTCGATAGAGCCAACACCTGTGTATAAGCAACTATCATATACCACTTTTATACTATTTTACACGCTTAACGTCAAGAGAAAACAGGTAACAAAAGGAGATAATTTGTGTATCATACGTGTTATTTGATTGTTTCTTTATTAATTAAAGTCGTGTGAATGGAGTTAATTATATATCGTATATAAGACAATTATCCATTGACCTGTGTGATTTGATGACAAATGTATCGTTCGTGCATAAATATAAGGATTTTAGCGATTATAAGGCTGTGTATGGATATAATTTTAACAATGGAGGTTTTCGTGGTAAAATATGTATGTGCAATGAAATAAGGAACTTATGACAAGAAAAGCATTGTAAAAATTGGTTAAGAGGAATTTATGAAGTAAACAATATCAATACTAAACCTGGCTTTAGAACTACGATCATGCTGATAAATGCATCTTTTTAGATTTCTTTTATGAAGTATATTTCTTAATAAGCCGGGAAGCGTCTCAACCAGGCCGGCCAATCTTCATCGGTGGCACCACCTGCTTTTGTCCATGTACCTGCTGTATTAAATTCTCGATGCCATTTTAGCGTCCATAATTCTTTGAGACCAACGCGTCTGGTGGACCAATCCATAAAGAGTGAATTAATAAAACCGTCGTGTCGATTAATGCAGAAATGATCCATTTCCCCCGATGTGCCTTGATCGCCAATTCCAAAAGCATCCATATTTTCCGGTGGAGAATCTGTGTCAAGCGGCCATGCATCATGCCATGTGGAATCGGCAAACACAGGTATATTGTCTGCTCCCTGGATATTGTTTATGTTCCTCCAGAACCATTCCTGCAGACGATCGCCGCGGTCTGACCTCATATTGTTGGTCCAGGAATTAATACTGTAGCTGAATATATAAGGGTGTCGACTACCATCTGGTGTATCTATTTCACGCGAGGCGGCCTTAAAGGTTCCCCAGTCGGCGGAATTTTGCATCAGCCGGGTTGCAGTAGGGCATAAAAGCATGTCCCAGTTGTCTTTATAATAAGGTCTTAAGGCATTCATCCATAAAGTTCTTTCACCGATATCCCAGCCCGGATTGAAACTGCCGTTATAGTCATCCGTATAAAACTTAAAGAGCAGACCCCATTCTCTTAATCTGCTCTGACACATTATCGTTTTTGCCTGGTCTCTTACACGGCTCAGGGCCGGCATCAATATCGACATTAGCAGTGCGATAATGGCGATCACTACAAGAAGCTCTATCAGTGTGAAGGCTTTTTTTTCTTTTTCTGATGTTTTCATTTCCTATTCCACAATATGCAACACGATTAAGTTAACATAATTACAGTGATTTTTCAATGGTTTTTTTAAATTTTTTTGCAGAAAACCCCGAGCTTTCAAGCTCGGGGTTGAATGCTGCCCAGAGTGAAGCAGAGGCTTCCTGAAGAGGTTGGAAGCCACGCTCTTTAGCCCGGGGAGTTCATTCACTACACGATGAGGCTATAAAGCTTATGAAAAATCACCCGGATTGGTTTTTATCTATAAAAGGTTCAGTTACATAACTTAGGACGAATGTTATCACTGTTCCTATGACAATCAACCAGCTCCAGGCCAGCCTGATTAGGCCGTATTTGGAAAGCAACAGAAGCATAATCATTGCCAGTGTGCTAAAAATCATGGCAATAATGTTGGCCCGGTTACTTTTTCTTTTTGTAAGCACACCCAGCAGGAATACACCGAGTGTTGCTCCGCCTGTGATAGAGAAAATCTCGAAGGCGAACCAGAGAATATTCTCGATTGGATTACAGGCAAAGGCAATAAACGCCAGTATCATGCCGAATCCGACGACCCCTGCCCGGGATACAAACAAATAATGTTTTTCGGTCGCCGATTTTTTCAGCAGCGGTCGATAAATATCCGTTACAAACGAGCAGGAAAGAGAGCTTAAAGGCGAATCGATACTTGCCAGTATGATCGCCGATAGCAGCAGTCCTTTTAATCCGAAAGGCAGTGTATTTGTCACGAAGTGTGAAAGAACTGTTTTTGTCTCCTGCGGCCGGGCTGCTTCGGGATTCTGCTGATAAAACACAAAAAGCAGGGTGCCGATTGCAAGATACAGACAGAGGACCGGCAGGGCGGCGAGAATAGTTGCGATAATTGTGCTTTGGCTCTTTTTTCTTGTTTCAACGGTCAGCAGACGCTGCATCATTTCCTGGTCGGTTCCGAAAACAGCCAGGCCGATAAAGAATGCGTTGGCGGTGCCCGCCCAGAATGTGGTGGCATCGTTAAGGTCGAAATTGAAATTAAAGACACTCAGTCGTCCTGCATCGCCTGCAATTTGCCATGTCGTTGCCAAGCCTCCCTGAATATGGAATAACAGGTAGCCTAATAAAACTGCTCCGGCGATAAAGAATATTACAGCCTGATATGCCCCCGCCCAGACGACCGCTTTGATGCCTCCGAATGCGATAAAGGCGATACTGACGATTGTGAAGAACAAAATCGCCTGTGCAAGATTCCAGCCGATGATATATGCGACCGCCATGCAGGTTGCATACAATCTGACTCCCGATGCGGTCAGTCGTGTAATAAAAAAGAAAATTGAGCCGGTATATTGTGTTTGAGCTCCGAAGCGAAACTTGAGGAATTCGTAAATGCTCGTGCATTGGTATTTGTAAAAAACCGGTATAAAAAGAAACGCTACTGTAATGCGAGCCGCCGCCGAACCGAAAAAAAATTGCAGGTACTCCCAGTTTTCGCTGTAAGCGGTTGCGGGAACACCGACAATAGTCAAAGCGCTTACTTCTGTGGCGACGAAAGAAAGGCATGCCACTATCGATGGGACTTTCCTGCCGCCGAGAAAAAAATCGCCCGTATTTTTTTCTTCCCGGCCGAAAAAATACGAGATAAGAAAAAGAGGCATAACTGCCAAAGAGACCACCAGTATATCTATCCACCCCAAAGCTCCCGTGGTACCCTTGCTGAGAATGTATGCGTTCATGCCGTCTTCTCTATAGCTTCCCGAAGCGACTGGTTACATCGGTCCAGAATTTCAAGTGCGCCTTTGCAATCGACGTTGCGAAAGTGCATTACAATTGCGGGTTTGACTTTTCCGTGGGCTTTTTCGAGCAGCTTCTTTGTTTTTGGCCGTGACAGCTTTGTCATTTCCATAACGATTCTTTGCGACCTGTCGCGCAGTTTTTCGTTTGTTGCGTTTAAGTCAACCATAAGATTGCCGTAAACTTTGCCGAGCTTTATCATGGCGGTTGTCGTAAGGGTGTTGAGAACGAGCTTTGTCGCGGTCCCGGCCTTCATTCGGGTAGAACCGGTGATAACCTCGGGACCGACGACCGGATTGATTATAATATCGGCGGGAATATGTTTTACCGCCTCCGGCGCACATGTGATAAAAATTGTCCCTGCACCGATTTTTTTCGCCTGTTTCAATGCGCCGCGTACGAAGGGGGTCATCCCGCAGGCGGCGATTCCCACGACGACATCTTTTGCCTTGATTTTGTTTTTATTGACCGCGTCGGCGCCGTCGTTTGGGTGATCTTCCGCTCCTTCGATGGCCCGTACCAGTGCCCGTTTGCCACCGGCGATAATTCCCTGAACCATTTTCGGGCTTACACCAAATGTTGGGGGACACTCCGAAGCATCGAGAACTCCCAGCCTGCCGCTTGTCCCGGCACCGACATAAAATAAGCGTCCGCCTTTTTTGAAGCTTTCCACAATTATTTCAACAGCGGCAGCGATTTGCTTATTTTCTTTTGCCACCGCGGGCGCAACGAGTGTGTCCTCGGCGTTTATCAGGTTGACGATTTCCAAAGTCGATAACCGGTCGATGTTTTCGCTGCGTCGATTGCGTTTCTCGGTAGCCGGAAGTAATTTTGGTTTTGTCATTATGCAGGTACAATCTTTCCCAAAACAAGCGGTTGGTCGGCCCCTGTGGCGCCGGGGACATTATTGGGGCGTCCCTTAATCGTATAATACGCCAGGATAGCAAAAGAAACAGCTTCTTTTGCATCGGAGCTAATTCCAAATTCGTGACTGAAACGGATTTTAGCCCGGACGAGGCTATCCCGCAACATTTTTACAAGCGTCGTATTGTGACTACCGCCGCCGCATAATATAATTTCATCCGGCGCCTTCGGTAAAAAACGTCTATATGCCTGAGCGATACTTTCAGCCGTCAAAGCGGTGGCAGTTGCTATAATATCTTCGCCGGACAATTTTCCTTCCGATACCCTTTTATAAATAACCTTGCAGTATTGCAGGCCGAATTCTTCCCGGCCGGTTGTTTTCGGAGGACGGCGTTTATAAAACGGGTGCGATAACATTTCTCTAAGCAGGGTTTTGTTCACTGTTCCCTGCGATGCAAGTTTTCCTCCCCGGTCATATTTATGTTTGCCGGCGCTAATAAACCGGACCAGATGGTCTATTATCATATTGCCGGGGCCGGTATCGAAGGCAATAACATCCCGGAGGCGGCGGTTTGCCGGCAGGTATGTCACGTTGGAGATGCCGCCGATATTTTGAACTGCACGGCAGAATTTTTTATCGCTAAAGAGGATGTAATCTGCAAACGGCACCAAAGGCGCCCCCTGACCGTTTGCAGTCATGTCGCGCGGCCGAAAATCCGCCACCGTAGTTATACCGATACGCTGGGCGATTACGGATGGTTCGCCTATCTGCAGGGTGGAACGCACTAAATTTTTGTCGTATCGCCTGCCTTTGGGATTATGATAAATCGTCTGGCCGTGCGAGCCTATCAGATCGATGGAGTTCAAAGGAATCTTTGCCGACCAGCACAATTTTATTATTGAGTCTGCGAAAACTTCACCCAATACGAAATTAAAATGGCAAATATCATCGAGCCGGGCAGAATCCGGCTCAAAAAGCTGGAATATTGCCTTTTGCAATATTGCCGGATATGGAAATGTCTCGAACGCAACTAATTCGACCACTCGCTCATCCATATCGACGACGGCAACATCGACGCCATCGGCGGAGGTGCCCGACATTAAGCCGGCCACACGCATTTTTTTCTTCTTCGCAAGTTTCTCTATCGAATTTTTTGCCATGATGGTTTTCTATTTTTTATCGGCCAATCGTTCGGATTCCCGCTGGGCTTTCTTAAACAGCAGGAGGTTGTCACTTAGGCTGGAAGGCTTATTTCGCAGAAGCCAAAGCTCTTTGAAGTCCTTCGAGAGTTCATGCATATGTTTGCCGAGCTTTTTTAATTCTGTTTTTCTTACAGTTTTGCCGCTGCGTAAGGCCTTGCCGATTAACGCCCGTCTGCTTGCCAGGTAATCCATGCGTGTAGCAAGTGCGAACTCCCTGAGGGCCAGTCTTTCGAATTCATCGGAAGATTTATCCGGCCGGGGCCAGAGTTTCGTATCAGACAATTCGGTTATAATCCGCTCTAATCCGTCGATGGTTGTCATTTCGATTGAATCCGGTGTGTCTGTTTTGACCGGGACCAGCGGTTCGACAAGGGCGTGATACAACAATGATTTATTGGGTAAAGTCCTGCCGCACGTAATGTAAGTTGTCCCCAGAAGCCTGAGTGCCTTTGCCATTTGGTTTGTCTTTTGGCCGAAGAGATGACGGCAGAAATTCTCGGTGAATTTATAGTTATTCACTGTATTTACGTTCCATGCGTGTGCGGCGCCGTGTGCGAAACCATGCAAACTGACTGCCAGGAAATTTCGGTGTCCCTGGTCGCCCCAGTCTGTGTTAAGAAGGCCCTCGGCGTGATGTTTTCGGCCCTGCCCGGCGAAGTTAGTGACATTGCCTATTGCATTCGGCAGGCGCGAGCCGTGAGTGAGCCAGCCGCTCGTGCCGGGACAAACCATAAACGCCATCCCGGCGTCGGCGATTTCTTTGGTTCTTGCGATGTTGTCTCCGTCCTGTTCGTATTCCCAGTTCAGCAATACTATGTCACGAGGTAGCCTGTCCAGTATCTCCGGGTATTTAAGCAGGATGTCCGCCCAGATGTTCATTCGCTTGTCGTGATGTTCGCAAAGACGATAAATCTTCAAAAGAAAATCCAGATACATCCGCCCGATACCTATTCGGTCCGCCCGGCTTTTACTGCGGCCGGTGCCAAGCTCCCATGTCTCGTCGCAGCAGACATTGAAATCATCGGCATCGAACAAAGGCAGAAATTCGCTGTATAGCTCCGTTATCAGCTTGATGGAACCCGGGTCGATGGGACAAAGTGTCGAGCCTCCCGGTGAGTTGCGAAATCCGGGCCTTTCGCCGAGGTGACGGTACTGCGGCAGGGCGAGAATCTTTTCGAGATGGCCGAAGCTTGCCAGAGAGCCGACCAGCCTTATGTGGTGCTTTCGACAATGCTCCTGCAGCGAGAGAATTTCCTCCGGCGTAAAAGGGCTGTAACCTTTACCTATCTCCGGGTGGTGTTTGAAAGTGAAAACGTTTTCAATGTAAAGCTGCAGCTCGTTTATCTTCCAGTGCGCCAGTCTTGTCACAAGCTCTTTGAGTGTATTGAGCTTCGGCACTTTCCCCCGTGAGCAATCGTGATAGACTCCGCGCCTGGAAAAATCAGGCTCATCCTCTATCCTGCACGCCGGCAGTTCTCTGCCGTATATCGATACGATCTCACGCAGTGTTTGCAGGGCGTAATATGCACCGGCGTCCGCTCCGGCATAAATTTCAATGCCCTCCGGGGCAATAACAAGCCGGTAAGCTTCGTGATTTGCGATGTTTTTGTCACGGGCCACTTTCAATTCCGCAGGGCCGGAAACGTCTCTTCTCAGGCTGACCTTGAGAGAATGTTTTAACAGGTCGGAGCTTAATTGATGCAGGGCGAGCAAATCGGCATTGTGGCAACAGGCCAGGAGAGGTCGGACGGGCCAGCGAAAGATGCCTTTTTGCCGGCTAACTTTCTTAACGGGAATCAATAAATTTTCAAGCCCGGATTTATGTGTGTTTGCCATGCTGAAAATATAACACAATCGGACATCTCCGGCAAGATACAGCTATGTATGAAATGTCGAAGATTATAGCTGTTTTGAGTAAGGCCGAGTTTGTTAATGGCATATTTGATAAATTTACTGGAAGCGGCGGATAGTAGCAATTAAAATTGTGCATTGAAAATAGTAAGAAGAGACAATAACAAAGTAGATTCGAATTCGGCCCCGGCTGAGAAGGAGAATGGACAATGGACAAATCACGTTCGACAAGCGAACAAACTACCAGGCGTAATTTTCTAAAGAAAACCGCCGCCGTTACGGCTGCAGGACTGACCGCATCGTCTTTACTGACCTCGTCCGGTTGTTCAGAAAATATGAAATGTCCTTTAAGTGGAGCGACTTGCAGTTTGACCGAAAAGAACAACGTCATCCTGTTCCAGGGCGATTCTATTACCGACTTCGGTCGTGACAAGAGGAACCAGAGTAATGCTCATGACTCAAGGGCGCTGGGCAGCGGTTATGTTCTGCTTGCCGCTTCGGAGTTGCTTGATAAGTATTGCCGGGCCAAACCTAAAATATACAATCGGGGTATCAGCGGGAACAAGGTCTTTCAGCTCGCCGAGAGATGGGACGCGGATTGTATCGACCTGAAGCCTGATATTGTCAGTATC
>CAZMZR010000123.1:0-7784 GCA_964570855.1 uncultured Pirellulales bacterium | reverse complement strand
AGCCCCAGGTTTTACCTGGGGATGGCCGTAGTCGTGGCGACTACGGCTAAACAACCCGGCTTCGTCTGCGACTTCGCCGTGGTAAAAAAATGCAAAACAAAGCCAATTTGGAATATGGCCAAATTGACGTAAGCTCTTTGAAAATAAGATAATATGAGAAAATATCGGCTTTTTGCTGGCGAAAAAACAAAGCCAATTTGTAACGAAAGAAGACAGAAGGCAGAATACAGAAGACAGAAAATGAAAAACAAAGCCAATTAGTCGGCCGCCTGCCGGAATTTATAAATACGAAGTCCTAAATTCTAAAAAGAAATAGAGAAGGCCTTATTTTCCGATGCAAAAGCGCGAGAAAACCTGCTCCAGTATTTGCTCGTCCACCGCCGGGTCGTGCTGCTGTATTACACAGATGGATTTATACGCAGTTCGCAGCATCATGGCGGCCACTTCCTCGTTGCCGGCGGAAATCTCTTTGACGGCGTCGTTTATGTCGGTGATTGCCTGGTTGACGGCCTGTTTGTGCCGGGCTGTTATCGCAAGAGGGCTTTCGGCGTATGTCTGGTCGGATACCAGATGCGAATCGATTGTGTTACGCAACCGCTCCAGGCCGGAGCCGGTTACAACCGAGACCGGCAGAAAATCGACGGCGAAAAGTTTAGTCAGTTCGGCAAGGCGGGTGGACAGCATTTCTGGATTAAGCAAATCGCATTTGGTTGCCAGAGGTATCAAAATCTTCGGATTAAGAAGCCGGCGTATCTCGGAATCTTCGGACCACTGCGATTTGGAGATATCGACGCAGAATACGACTACGGCACTGTTCCGAATCGCCTCGATTGCCGCCTGTTGCGCCAACTGGTCGAGAATGTTCTCAGGATTGGCCAACAGGCCGGCACAGTCGAACAGGACGCAATTGCAGTGTTCCAGCGTCAGCAGGCCGGTCAGGACATCCCTTGTGGTCTTGTATTCGTGCGAGACGATGCTCCTTTCGGTGCCGAGCAGCTTATTGACGAGACTGCTCTTGCCGGCGTTCGGGGCGCCTGCGATTCCCACCGCCGGTAAGTCAATCACGGATTCGAAGCGGATACTGCCGGCGAGCATTTTATCGAGCTGCTTATTTATATCGCCGAGTCTTTCGATTGCCTGCTCTTTCGTGATGAACTCGATGTCCTCGCTGCTAAAATCAAGCCCGGCCTCTATCAGGCTGAGGCAGTCCATCATCTTCGAGCCGATCAGGTTTGTAGTTTGCGAGAGTCTGCCGCTTAGCAATTTCTCTGCGGCGTCTAACTGGAACCTGTTTGAGCTGACGATGATTTCGTTTACCGCTTCGGCCTGTGACAAATCCATCCTGCTGTTCAAGTATGCCCTTGCGGTGAATTCGCCCGGCTCGGCCAAGCGAAGTCCCTGCTCTAACAAATTACCGACAAGTGCCTGTGTTATCGAAGGATTCGTATAGAGATGAATTTCAGCGACATCATCGCCTGTATAAGAATGCCCAGACGGGAACAAATACAGTTGCGCCTCGACTTCGAGTTCGTCGTCGATTGTAACAAAACCGGAGAGAATCCGTCGCTGGCCACCGGGGTCCTTTTGTCCGGTCTGTTCTCGGAAAATCCGCTGGCAGATTTCGAATGTGTCAGGGCCGGTTATTCGAATGATTACTCTTTGCTCCGAACCGGGAGAGCTGACCGCTACGATGGTATCATTGACATAATACATATCAGGATACAGGGGATAGGGTGTAGGGTATAGGGTTTTCTATTCGTCCAGACGTTTTGGGTGAACCATTCTATAAAGCATGCCACCTATTTCATGCAAGAGCGTCTCAATGATTTTATTTTGTTTAGTATATCCCAAGTCAACAGATAATAGATACTGAGTTTCTAATTCTGATAGAGAACCATACGAAATAGATAAGAACCTATGATAGTCCGTTTTGGATTTTCTGCCATAACCCTCGGCGATATTAGAAGGGATAGAAATCACAGCTTTCCTCATTTGTTGAGACAGGCCAAATGTCTCGGACTTTGGAAAACTTTTTGTAATTTTATATATTTCCAGAACTAATTGATATGCTTTTTGCCAGACAATTAATTCCTTATAACTTTGTAGTCCCCTTTTTGGCACTATACCCTATCCTCTATACCCTATCTTCTATAACTTATGTTTTAAAGAACGGCTTCGGTTTTTTCTTTTTGACTTTACCGCCGGCTTTTTTTGTCGTTGCAACAAGGCCTTTAGATTCTGCCTCTTCCTTGTCCCGGATGTGTTTGCGAATAACGTGCTGTTCGATTACGCCGGCGAAGGTGCTCGACATAAAGTACAGGTTCACCCCGGACGGGCCGTTGTATAAAATAATCGGTAGCATGACAGGGAACATTATCTTCATTATCTTTTGCTGTTGGGCGGTCTGTGGATTGGCGGCCCCCTGGGTCGGCATCAGTGCCTGTTGAAAATACATCGCCACGCCCATCAGAATGGGCAGCAGATTCAGCGATTCGATCTTCCAGCCCAGGAGCGGCACGGTGATCGTCGAAAATGAAATCAATGCATCGGGAATGGAGAGGTCTGTAATCCAGAACGGCAAAAACGCCGCACCACGCAGGTCGATACTGGTATAAATCGCGCTCCATAAGGCGATAAGAATCGGCATTTGTATCAGCATCGGCAGAAAGCCCATGATCGGCGAAGCTCCCTGCTCTTTATAAAGGGCCATGACCTGCTTATTCATTTCCGCCTTGTTGTTGGCGTATTTTTTCTTTATCTCTTCGGTCTTCGGTCCGAGCTTGCTCATTTTGCTCATGGAGACCTGGCTCTTTTTGGTAATCGGGTGCAGAACCAGCCTGACAAAGAATACAAGGATAATAATAACTACGCCGTAGTTGGGAATAAAGGTGTACATCCATTTCATCAGGGCCAGTACCCCGAAGGCCAGTGGGTATATAATACCGGCGGGGCAGCAGCAGGCAAAAAAATCTATCGTTTGATCAAAGCCCAGACTGCGGTACACTTCGTTTTTATCGAAAAGGCTTTTGTCCTTCGGCCCTATATAGAGCTGGAAATTATACGTCTTCGAGTTGTTGGCCTGGTCCCCGGCGGCAAGGGTAACCGGCGCTGTTTTCAGGTCCACTCCTAACATTTCGTCCCCGCTGTCGGCCTTACTGTCACCATCGGGATTGTAAAGATGACCTGTTTTATCCGATATCCAGTTGCAATAGTCCATGCCATTTTCGGGAAGCGGCACTGCGATAAATGCAAAGTATTTATTGACGGAAGCCACCCAAAGAAAATTCGTACCGGATTTTGTAAGAGAGATGCTATCGATGGTCTTTGCCTTGTGGATGCTTTTTTTGTCGAGTTTTTTCCTGCCGATTTTACCATCCGGCTCACTGACGCCGGCGACGATGCTTCGCATGTCATTCCTGAATCCTTCTCTTTCAAGTCCGCACGGACCGGCTAAATTGAATCGCACGTTTTGTTCCGAGGCCGACAAGTTCTCGACGGTTATGTTGCAATCCAGCAGATAACTTCCGGGTGCGAGTTTATATGTTTTGGTAATTTTTATCACCGGCTCTTTCGTACCCTGATTATTAATGACGGCCTCGAACCGTGCAGTCTGTGAGCCGTCATCCGGCGAAGTTTCAACGTCAAAGCTTTTCCAGTTCAGCTCCTGCAGAAGTAATTGAACTTTATGATCGATGAATACGAATTCCCTGTTTGCCATAGCCAGAGCTACACTGCCGTTTCTTTCGGTCGCGGGCGAGACTATAACCAGAGGTTGCGGGTCTTTTTGGTTGCGGTTGTCGAATCCGTTCTTGTTGCCGTTGCTGAATGTGACCTTTCTGATAGCGGCTCCTTTGGTGCTCAGTTCCAACTGGAGCTTGAATCCGGTTTCCGGGTCTTCGGTTTTCGGGTCAGCGGCTCCGATTATTATAGGTTTTGTCGGTGAGCTATCGGCGCCGAAGATAATGGAATTATCCACCTGTAACCGTTCGGTATCCGATGCGCCCGTATCTTTCGTATCGGGCACATTCGCATCCTCCGGCGTTTGAGCGGTCGTGGTTTGTTGCAAAAGGATGGGTAATCTTCTATGTTGTGACGTATCCCTGAAAAGACAGGCCTCAACGACCAGCAGAGAGCAAAGTAAAACGTAACAAATTACAATCCATTTTATATGTCGCATTTTAATTCTTCTACTACAAAACCTTGTTGTTTTATTTGCCTTTAGATTATTCTCCTCCGGTTATCTTCCGTTCTGCAACCGGTCGGCGTGGAAATTGTCTAACTGGTCGATGGCATAAATCTTCTTCATCGTCGTTTTATAATCGTATTCGAGCCGAACGAAATGGACCTTGTTCTCCTTCACGAAGACATAGCTGGCCCGGTTGTCCTTGTCCCGGGGCTGACCGACGGAGCCGATATTTATAATCGCCTTTTCGTCGTCGATAATCGGGTACGAATCTCCAAGCTCGGTCGGCAGATAAAAATCCGGCTCATCGAGAAAAACTCCGGGCATATGGGTATGGCCGACAAAGCAAACATGTTTGATTCTCTCGAACAGCATCCGAACTTTCAGAGGATTATTATAAACATCATCGGGGAAGATGTACTCATTTATCGGCCTTCTTGGAGAGGCGTGAATGAAGTCTACCGGTATCGAATCCGAACCGATTTTATATTTGAGGACCCGGCGCATCGGCAGTTTGCCCAAAAAGCTCCAGCGCCTGTCCCGGTTTTCTTTATCTTCTTCCGATTCCAATACTTCCCGTGTCCAGAAGCTTGCCTGCTCGGCCCCGAAGTTGAAATTTGTCGGTTCGTAGAAGACGGCGTAATCGTGGTTGCCCAGAACGCACCATTTTGTCTTATTTATAATCAAATCGAGACATTCGTTCGGATTTGGGCCGTATCCGACTACATCGCCGAGGCAATAAATCGTTTTTATGCCGCGTTTTCCGATATCGTCCAGGACCACGGTCAAAGCTTCAAGATTCGAATGTATATCGCTGACAATCGCAAACATACACGCCCTTCATTATGATATAACAACACTGTTCAATATAAATTATTCGTTTTAATCGTAAAAGCCGAGATACTTAATAACAGATATACGCCCCAAATGCCAGAATATTTCTTTGCTTTTCTTGCTTCGGGCTGTCTTTGCGGGCTGGTTGTGTTATTTGTTTGCTTTGTCCGCCGGTGTTGATATAATGCCGAAATATTATATAAAAAAGACGGACCAGATTTGCTCCGGCGGATATGAGATAAGAAAATGATAAGTTCGATGCTTCTTGAAACCAGCGGATTGGTAAAAAAGTATTCCGGCAGAATAGTCGTCAATGAGGTATCCATTGCCATCGAGCGGCAGAGTATTGTCGGGCTTTTGGGCCGAAACGGCGCCGGTAAGACCACTACTTTCCGAATGGTTATCGGAATGATTACCCCTACCAGCGGCTCGGTACTCTTCGAGGGACAGGATATCACAAGGCTGCCTATGTACAAGCGTGCACGTCTGGGTATGGGATATCTCTCGCAGGAGCCGAGCATCTTCCAGCGTTTGAGCGTTCGGGATAATCTGCTGGCGATTCTGGAGACGATGTCGATATCGTGGCCGCAGCGCAGACGCCGGGCCGAAGAGCTTATCGAGCGTTTTGGATTGACCGAGGTCGCCAGAAGCCAGGGGAGGTTCCTCTCCGGCGGCGAGCGGAGAAAGCTGGAAATCGCACGGGCTATGGTGACCGAGCCTTCGCTGATTCTTTTAGACGAACCTTTCAGCGGCGTTGACCCGATAGCAGTCGAGGAATTGCAGCATGAAATTCAACGGCTTGTCGCTTCGGGCGTGAGCATTTTGATTACCGATCACAATGTCGAAAGGACTCTGGAGGTGGTCGATAAGGCTTATATCATCGACCACGGCAGGGTGATAGGCTCCGGCTCGCCGGCACAGATTATTCGCAACGAAACCGTTATAAAATCTTATCTCGGTCATACATTCGAGGGTGACGAGTTCGACGATATTTAACTGAAGGTAGCGTATATCGTATGGTTTGCTATAAGTAAATAATCGCGAGATATAAAAATGATAGATATTGAAAAATGTTGTATCACTCATTTGCCGGCCGATGTCCTTGGCAAAAAGGCCGAGCCGGTGGAGCAAATCGACGACAATATCCGCCGATTGGTGGACAAGATGTACGAAATTATGCGTAAGAACAAAGGCGTCGGTCTGGCGGCGCCGCAGGCAGGCGTATCGCTGCGGCTTTTTATTATATCCATCGACGGCAGCAGGGAGAACCTCAAGGTCTTTATCAATCCCACCGTGACTCCGGATGGCCCGCTCGTTACCATCGAGGAAGGGTGCCTTTCGGTGCCGAATATATATACGAAGATTCGAAGATATAAAAATGCCAAAGTCGCCGCGACCGATCTTGACGGCAACGAGTTTACCGAAGAGGGCGAGGGACTTTACGCAAGGGCGCTGCAGCACGAGTACGACCATATCGAGGGAATGACTATCGTCAATCGGATGGGCCAGGCCGCCAAGATCGCACATCGAAGGCAGCTCAAAAAACTCACGGAAAAAAACGAAAAATAAAGAAGAAAAATCCTAAATCCTAATCTCTAAACTCTAAATAATTCTAAATGAAAAAAATACAAAATTAGCTTAAGTTAAAATAAATATTTTACTCAAACTGACCGATTTGTAATAAAGCATCGTCATAAGTGAATATTTAACAATAACCTATCGCAGATTGTCATTCCTGCGCAAGCAGGAATCCACTGCTGCTATACCATAAATGGATACCCGCTTTCGCGGGTATGATAGTTCGAGTCGGTCAGTTTGAGTATTTTAAACATTTGATAATTCGGATTTTGAATTTGTTTCGATTTTAGGATTTAGATATTCGAGTTTATATGAAAATAGTATATCTCGGCAGTGGTGAATTCGGCATTTGTTCTCTGGATGCCCTGGCAGATTCGGCTCACGAATTAGTCTTTGTCGTGACCCAGCCTTCGCAGCCGGCCGGTCGCGGCAGGAAGGAATGCCCGACACCGGTTTGCCTCTGGGCGAATACGCATCTTGTCCCATTCGTTGAAACGGACGATGTAAACACACCTGATATTATCGAGCAGATAGCCGGTTACCGGCCGGACCTGATGGTTGTCATCGCATTCGGCCAGAAGCTCGGCGCCAAATTGGCAAATCTGCCGCCCAAAGGCGCTATTAATGTCCATGCGTCTTTGCTGCCGAAATATCGCGGAGCGGCGCCGATTAACTGGGCGATTATCAACGGCGAAACCAAAACCGGCAACAGTATCATTACATTGGCCGAAAGAATAGACGCCGGTCAGGTTCTGGCACAGAACGAGATAGAAATTACCGCCGATGATACCGCAGGTTCTTTGCACGACAGGCTGGCGCATTCGGCGGCGCCGCTGCTGTTGGAGACTGTGGAGAAAATCGGTGCCGGGACGGCCGTCTATACCGAGCAGGACCATTCCAAAGCGACCCTGGCGCCTAAACTCGGAAAATCCGACGGCTATCTTGACTTTTCCGAGCCGGCGAAAACCCTGGCGGCGAAAATTCGCGGTTTCTGGCCCTGGCCGGGCGCTTCGGCAAATTATTTCTCGAAGGAGACGAACAAATCCACGCGAGTCACTATCGCAATGGCACAGGTGGTTGCAACTTCCAATCCCGCCGGACTACCGGCGGGGACGCTCGATGAAAATCTCAATATCATCTGCGGCACAGACGCACTTAAAGTGACACGAATAAAACCGGGCGGCTCGGC
>CAZMZR010000122.1:0-8004 GCA_964570855.1 uncultured Pirellulales bacterium | reverse complement strand
AGGTTTTTTGGTGATATTTTGCTTTTTATTTTTATTGCCAATAGAACCTTGCGTAGCGTACCGGTTTTCGTTACATTTGTGGGTTATTAAAACATCACCTTAAAACACGAAGCTTTTTTGGGCATATTTTTAGTGAAAGGAGCAGGCATGGCACTCGATAGAAAGTTAAAAATGGGAATGGTCGGCGGCGGGCCGGGAGCGTTTATTGGTGAAGTACATCGCAAGGCCTCCCGTATGGACGGGGGTATCGATCTGGCGGCCGGGGCGTTCGATATTAATCCTCGCAAATCAAAACAAATGGGACGAGAGCTTTTGCTTGATCGCAAACGTGTGTACGGAACATATCAGCAGATGATAGAACAGGAGTTGAAGTTGCCCGAGGGCGAGAGGATCGATTTTGTTTCTATAACGACGCCGAACAACTGGCATTTTCCCATAGCAAGAGATTTTCTCAATGCCGGCTTCCATGTGATGTGTGAAAAGCCGATGACGTTCAATGTCAAAGAAGCCAAAGAGCTGAAGAAAATTGTCGGTAAGTCCCGCAAAGTGTTCGCTCTGATGCATAACTATACCGGTTATCCGATGGTCAAGCTGGCGCGTGAGATGGCGCGCGGCGGGGAACTGGGAAAGATTCGCAAGATTGTCGTACAGTATCCGCAGGGCTGGCTGTCCACGGCCGTTGAGAAAACCGGCAGTATGCAGGCGGCCTGGCGGACCGACCCGAAGCAGAGCGGCGGCGCCGGGTGCATGGGTGACATCGGAACGCACGCAGAGAATCTCTCCGAATATATAACGGGATTGAAAATTACTCATCTCTGCGCCGATTTGACGATTTTCGTAAAAGGGCGGAAGCTTGATGACGACGGCAATGTACTTTTGCGTTTCAATAACGGCGCCAGGGGCGTTCTGCACGCCAGCCAGGTCTCGATAGGCGAGGAGAACAATCTGGCCATCTGGGTTTACGGCGAAGAAAAAGCTCTCGAATGGCATCAGGAGCATCCAAATTATCTCTATGTAAAAGTGCCGGACGGGCCCGTGCAGGTTTGGCGCCGCGGGAATGACTATGTAAGTGCGAAAAGCCCGGCCGCCGGTCGTGCGACACGCCTGCCGTTCGGCCATCCAGAGGCCTTCTTCGAGGCCTTTGCCAATATTTACTGCAACTTCGCCGATACCGTTCGGGCGAGATTGACGAGAACGAAAGCCGACCCGCTTGTGCTGGATTTTCCCGATGTCAACGACGGGCTGCGCGGAATGCTCTTTATTGAGACTGTTTTGGCAAGCACCAGGAGCAACCAGAAATGGACCGCATTCAAGAAGGCCTGAAAAAACTGTAAATCGGTAAATTCAATGAAAGGCGATCCAGCGAAAGGAAATAATTATGAATAAGAAATTGGTAACAACAACGAACCGGATCACGCGTCGTAGTTTTCTCAGGACTTCGGCGACGGGCGTAGCGGCGGTCATGGCCGGTAAAACCGTTCTCTTTGCCGCATCGGCTCCGAGGAAACTGAAGGTTGCCCTGATTGGATGTGGCGGCCGAGGTAGTGGCGCTCTGGGTAACTGCATGGATGCGGCAAAGCAAATCGACGGTCTGGAGCTCGAAGTTGTTGCCGCAGCCGACTGGTTCAAAAACAAGGCCGAGCGAATCGGCCAAGAGTATAATGTCCCTGCTACAAGATGTTTTGGGGGTGGCGATGCTTATCATAAACTTCTGGAAACCGATGCGGAAGTTGTGCTGATGGCCACGCCGCCGAATTTCCGCCCTTTGCATTTCGAAGCCGCGATCAACGCCGGTAAGCATGTCTTTATGGAAAAACCTGTGGCCGTTGACCCGCCGGGCGCGCGCAAGATTATCGAGGCCGGCGAGCTGGCCAAAACAAAAGGCCTCGGAGTAGTAGCCGGTACCCAGCGCCGTCACCAGAGTAATTACCTAAAGGCCGCTTATGCTGTGCAAAAGGGGGCTATCGGAAAGATTCGGGGCGGCTATGTCTGGTGGTGTGGAAATATACCGTTTATCAATACACGGCGGGCGGGCGAAACAGATGCGGACTACCTTGTGCGGAACTGGGTCAACTTTATGGAAATGTCAGGTGACCACATCGTCGAGCAGCATGTGCATAATATCGACATTGCCAACTGGTTCATCGGACATCCGCCAATCAGGGCCCTTGGAGTAGGCGGGCGCGCCCGTCGAAAGACCGGCAACCAGTATGATTTCTTCAGCATTCAGTACGATTACGCCGACGACCTGCACATCCACAGTATGTGCAGGCAGATTTCCGGCTGCTACAACAGGGCCACCGAGCATTTTGTCGGCAGCGAAGGCTCGACCTGGGGCGACGGCAGTAATATGGATTCGAGTAAAAATATCGATGTTCCGGACTTTTCCGTGCATGATGACCCGTATGTTCAGGAGCATATCGATTTGCTCAAAAGCATCCTTGAAGAAAAACCGATCAACGAAGCCCGCAACGTTGCCGAATCGACACTGACTGCTATTATGGGCCGAATTTCTGCTTACACAGGTAACGTTGTCAGGTGGTCCGACCTGAACGACGAAGACGGGCAGTGGTACAATCTTACTGTAAAGCCGGCGGCGGGCGATTTCGAGAAAGGTAATGTTGCAGCTCCGCCGGACGATGTTATACCTGTTCCCGGAAGAGCGGACAAACGATTCATGGATTTGTAGATATAGATTCGGACAAGGTTAAATAGGACGAAAGTTTTTTGGGATTGGTTTTTTCCAATAAAAAAGTCGCGCCGGAAACGACGCGACTTTTGTCTATTCTGTATAGAGTGTTATTCCGAGATGAGCCGGTTATTCAAGGCCCACTACCTCATTAAATCTTACCAGTGCCCCGGCGGTCTGCTTGTACGGTTCAATTTTGCCGATCAGCCCGACTTTCTTGCCGATAAGTGCATCAAAGTTCCTCCCTGATGCCTGTTCGCCCGGAAAAGCGGTACAGATGGTTACGCCTGATTCATCAACTATCCTGTAGTGTCCTGGACCGTAGGTCATGAAATTCTCGAGCACTCCTATAACCGCGTATTTGCCCATATCCTTCACTTCTAAAAGTTTTGTGGAACGCGTCTTATCTATTCCGTCCATGGTCTTTTTCAATTGCTCGTTCTGGAGCTTCACTGTTTTGCTTACTTCCAGTGCCAGCTCGAAATCCTCAACCTTCTTAATTGTAGCTGTTGCATAGCGTGCGGCCTTGCCGGCCTGGTCGTTATTGGCAATCTCAAGCAGTGCTTCTTTGATGCTTGTGTAGTCCTGCTGGCTCATGGCTTTTGCCTGTTCGGCATCGAGTTGTTTTTGAAGGGCGTAAAATCTTTCGAGCTGCGACTCGGCGACGGTCATGGGAATTTCGCCGGGTTCGGATATCGATTCCATGGATGCGGTATTAGCGTCCGCCATTAAGTCGGTGCTACCTGTCAGGTCAACTCCCGGTGCGATAGCCAGGCGTGGCGAAATACCTATTAGTGAGGTGATTGGCTTGGTAAGCTCCGTGCTTACCCAGAGATTGGCGCCAGGGGGAGGAGCTATTTTATAAAAGTCTCCTAATTGTTCGCCTAAAAGTTTGACTTTATCACCTTTATTGAGTTTTACCTGCATTTTTGTTGAATTTTCCGGCCTGACATAATCGGAGCCGGCCCAGACACGGACATTATCGCCGGTGATAGTCCCCACAGTCTGGTCATCCGTGTCAGGTTTGACATATTGCATTGAGATCCAGGAGAAACTGCCTGCCGGCGGGATTATCTCCGACCATGTATATTGGCTGTTGACGACCTGTATTTTATCGCCCTTTTGGAATTTGCCACAGCGATAAAAGCCCGTACCGGGACCGGTGCGAATATAGACGTCATCACCTGTTATCTCGGCAAAATAGGGAAATGACGGTGTATTAGCCGTATCCGATGCGGTCATCATAGCGATGGAAAGCACCGCAGCCGGAGCGGCGATTTCGTGTGCGGTGCAGACAGAAGCAAAACAGGTTAAAAGGACAATGACGGATAAATTAATGTGGGATTTCATTTCTCGATCTCCTTAAATAGTGGTTCTCATTTATATGTGAACCGCAAAACGAATTTCCTTTTTTCTGAAATTACCACCTGTTTTTACGATTGTCAACTTTTTTGTTGGATTAAATATAGCCAATTATGGCTGATGAATTTTTGCTGTGATATTTTGTCGATTTTACCTATCTTTGTCACAAAATTGAAAGGATTTCTGGTAATTTTCCCGCCCGTCTGTATCGAGTTCGATATTGTGACGGCTCGTTTGTTAACAGTTGGATTGTGTGTTTGTATCGAATGAAGGTACGGTTGCAGATTATGTACGGAAATTTTATTTTAGCAGGTGAGGTTTGTTATTTTTGCAAACCTGCAAGCTCGTCCCGGCACATTTTCAATTGCCCGGGGTCGGTAAGTTTTTTAGCTGCGGCCTGCAGATGCTTTATGGCGGGCTCGATTTGACCGAGATAACGGCTATATATAATACCTAACATCAACTGGATCTGTTCGGTGTATTCGTAGTTGCTATAATTGGATAAAAACTGTTCATAGGCCTGTGCGGATTCCGCGTGCCTGTTTTCACCGGTAAGCTGGTTGGCGATATCCAGCAGTTGCTGACGCGGCAAAACCTGTTTGCTGTCGTGGGCCATAAGTTCGAGATAGACAGCGGCTGCGGCCGATAAGTTGCGTTCCCGTATCCGGTTGCCGATCTCGGTACGAAGCTGCATTGTTTTTTCCTCGGCCTTTTGCTGGGCCGGCGTTTTCTTTATCTCTCTGGCTGTTACTTGTTTGGTGTTTGCCTGGCCGGTATAAGGGTCGTATCCGCTCGATACGACATCGCGATATTGCCGCCGCCGATTCCATTGTTTCAACATGGCCCATAAGTCGAAGTTACTGCTGCTTATAAGACCGGTTGCGAGCATGACAACAATAGCTGCAATGCCGAATGCGTATCCGGCCACATGCGCGCTATAAGCGACGGCAATCGGAGGAGTGAACTGCGGTTCGATTAAATTGTCCCAAATGATGAGCTTGAATGCGATGAAGTACATTGCCGGCAGCTCTATAGTGCCGATGAAAATGAGCCAGTACAGGACGGTAATTAAAGTTTGTGGGAACAAAACAAGATAAGCACCGGTTACTGCGGCGACAGCCCCGCTGGCTCCGAGTACGTCTCCACCGCCGACCAGCGTATGACCGATACCGCTGAATACCGCACCTGCCAAGTAAAAACACAGATACCCGATATTTCCGAGTTTGTCGTTAACGTTATTGCCGAACAGGTACAGAAAGAACATATTACCGATAATATGCAGAAGTCCTCCATGCAGGAATGCGTAACTGACAAACTGCCAGAGGGCCGGCCGCTGAGCGTGCAGTATAAAATAATACACCCACGGCCGGAAAGCCCACCGACCTGTGCGGCTATCTACGTGATATTCCAGCAAAATAATAAGGACGTTGGCGGCGATCAATGCATAATTTGCATACGGTGTTCGTCTGGGTCGAATGCTTGTCCTAATAGGTAGTAACATTAATTAATAACCTGCCGATTTTACAAATTTGCGCCCGAATATGCCGCCGGCGTTAAAATACGAGGAAACCCCGGACGCTGTAAAGTGCGTTCGTTGAATCCGATCAATTCCAGTCCCATTACAGGCTGATTTCTGACGATTTTTCAGGTTTTATCCCGGTAAATATACGATGCTATTGTAATACCGAAAGGCCGTTGTAACAAGGGATAAACAAAAAAGGACGGCAATAGCCGCCCTTTCTGAGGAAATTGGTTATTAGGAACAGTCTTCCCCTTGCGGAAAACATCAAGGGCCGGCGAAATTTTTCATAACTACCAGCCTCTCCCTCGGCGAGTTCTGTGTCCAATCAAAATATAAGAAATAAATCGGTACGGAGCCAACGATTCGGGGAAAAAATGCTTAATTTTTTTATCGGTTGCTGTTAATCAGTCTTTTCTGTATTCTGTTTGGGCACTACACTAAGTAAATGCCGTTGTAATCACAGCAGAAGGAGACAGAATCCTGATGAACAAAGAAGCTCTTAAAAGACGTGCCGGGGTGATAGGCCGGGAATTGAAAAACAAAGGTATAGATTGCCTTATAGTAACCGCACCTGCGAATGTGACGTATTCAACCGGTTTTTTAGGTGACGATAGCTGGGCGTTAATAGCAAAAGGCCGTGTCTGTCTTGTCACCGACAGCAGGTACACCGAGCAGGCTCAAAAGGAGTGTCCCGCCTGTAAAATCGTCGAACGTACCGGCCCGATGGCAGAAGCCGTAGCTAAAATCTTCCAAAAACTCAAATCGATGCAGATTATAGCCGTGGAAAATTCCACCTCGATTGCCGAGTTCGGGCGATTGAAAAAGGCGATCAAAACTCGAATCAAAACGGCGGCGGGTATTATCGAAAATGTTCGCAGTATTAAAGACAGCGGCGAAATTTCAAATATAAGGACCGCCGCCTCGATAGCAACGCAAGCACTCGCGCAGACCCTGCCTTGCATCAAGCCGGGCCTTACCGAGAGCGAATTAGCCGGCATGCTCGATTTACAGATGAGAAAGTTTGGAGCGAAAAACGGCTTCGATACGATTGTTGCCTTCGGTCCGAACGCCTCGCGGCCGCATCATCAGCCCGGTAAAAGAAAACTTAAAAAGAAAGATTCCGTCCTGATTGATTTCGGCGCCAGATACAACGGCTATTGCAGTGACATTACAAGGTGCTTCTGCATCGGCGGAGCGACGAATTTCTATAAGAGGGTTTTTGACGTAGTCGAGCGAGCGCAGGCCGCCGCGATAAAAGTGTTGAGAGACGGCGCCGATATGATAGAGGTTGACGCCGCAGCGAGGAAGGTAATCGCTGATAGCGGTTTGCCTGTTTACGGTCACGGCTCCGGACACGGCATAGGGCTGGAAATCCACGAGAATCCTTTCCTCAAACCGGACGGTAAGGGTAATCTCAGCGCGGGCCAGATTTTGACAATTGAGCCGGGAGTATATATCCCCGGCAAAATCGGCGTGCGCATCGAAGATGACGTCCTTGTCACCGAGACCGGCTGTAAAATTTTAACCCGCAATTGCTCCCATTTACCCTACAGAATAGGCTAAAAAACCGCGGCATGAACCATTTTTGCCGAAGGTTTTAGCTCCTGAATGCATTTACAGCCGGGATAAAACATCAATAAATAATTGCAATTGCCCACCCTTTTTAGTAAGATAACAACAGCGGAAAACTTTGCATTCTCAACCGTTGATATCCATGGAGGAAAAGGAGAAACCAATCGAGGATGTGCCTGCTTATAGTAACAAGGGGTGTCGGGTCTCTGCCCTGGCTGATTCTGACCGACAAGCAGCACATCGTCAGGAGCCAAGGATTCGGAATAGATGAACTTAAAGAAAGATTCAAAAAATAAACAGCTTCGGAGTTGAAAAATGAAAAAGACAGTAAAAGTTATTCGTCAGTTCTTATTTTGCGTCTTCATTTTCAATTGTTATTTAGCCACTGTTGCAACAGGGGCTGAAGATAAAGATTTAGCTAAATTTGTCCTGGACAAAATGATCGAAAACCGAAGTAAGGTTGAGAATTTTAGATGCATCTTTGAGAGACTTACCTACAATTCACAAAAGGCGCGACAAATGGATTATGAGTTTTTTCTAAAAGAAGGTCTTCCAGAGGAGGCTCAGGAAGCCCTTAACGAAGTCTATTCTTACTCGATAAACCATTTAGCATTGGACAATAAAAGTTGCGGCAGAGTAGAGACGATAGTCGAAGAAGTAGATACAAAAGGTAATCTAACCGGTCAAAGAGTGTATAAAACGATAGACACATGGGATGGGAAAAACTCTATTATTTACAATGAAAAACCTGGAAATTTACATGCAATAATAATAAACGAGCCATCTTATTCCCTGACAGACAACTACAAGCAGCCATGGGGAACCTTCGGAATTGATTTCTGCGATAATCTTGCCTATG
>CAZMZR010000121.1:0-8066 GCA_964570855.1 uncultured Pirellulales bacterium | reverse complement strand
GGGGTATTTTTTTTATTTTCTATTTACGATTTACTATTTGCTATTCCGTTGTCCCGAACTTGTCCGTCGTGGCTCAGCCATATTTCTTTCTCAGCCCGCACGTATGAATTCTATATTACCCGTATCCATTGTGAGGCGCCATGCTCTCTCATATTCACCTCATTGGGCGTGATACCCAAGCCGGGGCCATCCGGTACTGCTGCAAATCCATCATCAAATAACGGCTTTTCGATACCGTCAATCACGCTATCAAACCAATAGTACGCTCCATTATCAAGGTAGTGAAATTCCAGAGCAAGAAAATCCGGGATGCCCGCAGCAACATGAAGGCTCGCTATAAACGAGAACGGCCCACCCGAGCAGTGTAACGCAGTGAGAATACCCCTCTCATACGCGTACATGGCGGCAAGCCTGGGCTGGTGAATCCCTCCGAAAGTGGCTTGATCAGGGTGAAAAAAATCAATCCCACCTTCATCGGCCAGCGGCTGGAGCTCACTGAGGCAATACATGTCTTCTCCTGTAAGAATCGGCATATCGGTACCGGCTGTGACCTGCGCAAGCTGTTCGGGATACCACCATTGGATAATATCTTCCATCCATCCACCGGTCATGCCCTGACAACTCGGATCAGACATAGCATCGGCAAGTTTAATGGCAGATTCAATATCGAGGTTAGTGTTACTGCCCCATCCTTGATAATGATCGGATGCCAGAGGATAATCAGGACCAATCAGGCTTCGATATAATTGAGCGTAATTTACAAATTTTTCAATACCCGAATCATAGATAGTATAGCACGGGTAGGGATAGCCGCTTATGTTTTGTTGGACGTAATCAACATTTCGACGACATAGTTGAGAAAGATACATATCCGCCTTAAACCATTTAAATCCCAAATTCAGACGGGTCTCGACGTATGGCGCCAAAGTGGAGGCATTCTTCTGATCAGTATCGATATATATTTGGATTTTATCGTTGAGCTTAGGGCCGATGAGTTTCCATATCGGAACGTTATACACTTTGCCGGTAATGTCCCAGCAGGCCATCTCAATAGCGCACATTGCTCCTGAACGCCGAGGTATGTCGTACATATAGCTGGGGTCGTGCGGGTCGTAATAGGCCAGGATCGCATCGTTAGTCGCATTGAAAACCTTGTCAACCTGAGTCGGATTCATCCCTATAATGGTTGACTTGAGGCGTCTCAGATCAATTTCAGCATTGCTTTCTCCATTCCAGCCGTGAGCCCAACTGTCGACATCACGGCATTCTCCGTATCCCGAAATCCCTTTATTCGTATCGAGACGAATAATAACACCACCCACATCGAGCTTCGTCTTATACATATCAGTGATATATATGCCATTTTCGCCGGGGGTTATTGCAGCCCTGGCGAAATCGAATGGACCCATTATGCCTGTAATCCCTGCTGCTCCGACAGTTGCTCCAAGCCTACGCAGAAATTCGCGCCTGCCCATGAATGAGGGGCCAATTTTTGCTCCGGTGGTGTTACGCATAAATGGTATCCTTTCTTGTGTGGCTATTAAAACTCCGGTTTAATGGTTCCACCTTCTAAAGCACCAGCAGTTATTGTAAAATGATTAATATCTTCCAGATTCAGTCGCCAGATACCTTCACTTGTCCCTGCAAAGATGTTATTGCTTGTTGCGGCCAGGGACCAGACACGGGTGTTGGTGGGCATCCCTGAACTGACTGAAGTCCAGGTTAGGCCGTTGTCGACCGAGAAGTAAACTCCGTTGCTATCGGTCCCGGCAAAGAGTAAATTATTTGCAGCGAGGAGACAATTTATATTCTTAAGGCCGGAACTGTCTGCCGACCAGCTAATACTATTAACGTCGGATACCCGGCTCGTATCATTAACGTCTGAAACAAAAACACCATCCTTCAAGGTTACTGCAAACAATTTGGTGTCCACCGCCGTGAGATGAGAAATGTGCGTATCAGTAAGGCCGGAATTGACTGCAGTCCAGCTTGTTCCGCCGTTTGTCTTAATAAAAACACCATCGCTGGCACTACCTGCAAAAATGGCGATTCCATTCGAGAAGATAGAGGTAATACGAGCGTTCGCCGGTATTCCTGCGCTTACCTCGACCCAGGTATTGGCATCGTCTATAGATGATTCATAAATATCTCCCGTTGCACCAGCAAAGAGTATGTTATCAATCATCGCAATAGACCAGATGGCAGTATCCGCGGGTATTCCAGTGGGTACGAAAGGTTCCCAGTATGTATCGTTAAACGTGCATCGATAAAAACCATTCCAGGTGCCGGCAAGGATGTTGTTGTTCCATATTACAATGGATAAAATGTCAACGTCATTATCTGTGGAACTGATCTGAGTCCAGTTTGTGCCGTTGTCATCGGTAAAAAACATACGACCGCCATTAAGACTGTCCCATATCCGGGCAAAAACTATGTCCTGGTTAGTGTAGAGATCGAAAAAACTGTTGCTTTCCGGCCAGTTTGTCTGTACCCATTGCGGATATGCTGATGTCGTGAGGACAATCAGTATGAACATGCTTAACGACGTGCGAACCAGGTTCTTTTTCATATAAGTCCCTTTCGAGTTACTCACGTCTACTAAAAGAGCGGACAGAAAAAATAGCCGCGTTTTTCGAAGCGATTTTCCTATCAGACCGTCCTTGGTTTTTGAGAAAATACAATATACTGACTTTCCTGGAAACCTGTTATATTTTAATATAAATAAGTGTCTGACGTCAATAATAATTTCCCTTAATGACAGTTATTTTTACCTCGATATGATAGGAACATGACGATTGAAACACCTTGCCCCCATCGTCTAGTGGCCCAGAACGCCGGGTTCTCAACCCGGTAACAGGGGTTCGACTCCCCTTGGGAGTACTGTCGGCTCGATGATACAGATAATCAAATCTGATTTTTCAAGCTATTGTGATGCGCTTGCTTCTACTTCGTCTATAGACTTCGGTATTTCAGGGCCGAGAACACGACAGCCGTTATCGGTTACCAGGACATCGTCCTCGATTCGAATGCCTCCGAAATCCCGGTATTTTTCGAGTTTGCCATAATCTATAAAATCGGAAAGCTTGTTTTGTGCATTCCATCGGTCAATTAACTGGGGAATAAAGTAAATACCCGGCTCGACGGTAAGGACGTAGCCGACCTCCAGAGCTTTCGCTAATCTGAGCCACTGCCAGCCGAATTCCATCCTGCGTTTGATTTGGTCTGTATAGCCGACGTAATCTTCTCCGAGAGCTTCCATATCGTGTACATCAAGACCGAGCATGTGCCCAAGCCCGCACTGAAAAAATAATGTATGTGCACCGGCGTGAACCGCTTCTTCCGGCGATCTCTTTATAAGTCCCAGGTCTTTCAGGCCGGATACAAGATTTATACATGCAAGCTGATGGATTTGCCTGAACTCTGTCCCATGTTTGATAGCTTCGATGGCACTCGCCTGAGCTTTTAGCACAATCTGGTATATTTCCCGCTGCTGTTGGGAGAATCTGCCGCCGATCGGGATTGTTCTTGTTATATCGCCGGCATAATGCAGCGGTGATTCGGCCCCTGAATCGTTCACCGCAATGTCACCTTCTCGCATGAGATTATCGCAGCTAATGTTGTGAAGTGTTTCGCCGTGTATCGAGAATATAATGGGAAAAGCCGGCCGTACACCTCTGGATATCGCTATGCCCTCCATAATCCCGGCAATCTCTCTCTCGTAGATTCCCGGTTTTGATTTGAGCATGAAGAGATCCCCGAAGGTCATTTGGTATTTTCTCATTCCACTTCGATCTTCTTCTGTTCCATCACGATGTCCGGCACTTCCCAATCCTTTTGATCCGTTAGCTCCTTGAAAGCCCGGCGGAAGAGTAGAACCACCTTCACATTGATCTCGCTCTCAGTCTGAGCGTCGAATGTGTAGGTTGAAGTGTCAGTGGCAAAGGCGGCCAGCCGATTGTCACTGAGGACGCGGGTGGGGTTCCAGTAAGCACCGCTGGGAGAGATACCAGTCCATAATTCCTCCAAGACCTTGGCGAAACCCTTGCCCGGCAGGCTGGCATAGTAGCCATACGCGGGCTCGCCTACGCCACCCCACTCAGGCACCGTGGGACCATCAAGTTGGGTCAATGAGTTGCCATCGGCATCGGTGGCGTTGACTATTAAGATAAGATGGCGAAGTGGTGAGTCAGTGGGTATGTGGTGGCCGGTCTGGTCGTTGGTGATGACCACCTGGACGACAAGGGTCCCGGACTCTAATGTGGCGGTAGCTGTCATTGTAACTGCGTTTTGCAAAAGCTCTTCATCCATCGCGCCGGGCATGAGGTGGCTGAAGATGCGGTTGGGATCGCGATACAATCCTCCGTTTTCAGGAAAAACGAAATAGTTGTAACCGGCCACTGGCATATGGCAATCCTGGCAGGTCTTGCCGTTTTCAGTGTCGCTGTAAGGGCTTTCCAGCCACTCACCAAAGGAGTTATAGATCACCGTATCCCAGAATACTCCAAAATGACACGTTGCGCAGAAAGCGCTTTCATCCACGAGTGGCAGATAGCTTACCCGGCGGGTCACGTCGTCAAAGTTGCCGAAGAACAGCTGCTCCTCGCCATGCGGCCGATACAGACGCATAGACATTACGCCGGGCGTGTTGGGATACGGAAGACCGGTGGATGGATCCAGCGTTACCTCGCCAATTTTGTGGCAGAAATCACAGAAAACGCCCTCGGTGTCAATGCCAGTGACCTGATTCACATCGACGGCATACGCCTGGCCCGGTTTGGCCGCAGCAGAAGGGACATGGCAGGTGGCGCAATTACCGGCCGTCTGGGGAAAGTCCAGCTTGTAGCCCGGCCCGTAATAGGGCTTATTGGGATCCGGAAGCAAAGGAAATCTGCCGTAGTCCCGGTTATAGCCGTAGCGGGTGGCGGGGCTCTGGTTACCATGTACATCAGTGCCGTTGTACATAGTCAGAAAGTGGGGATTGACGGCCGATTGGGAGTGCGCATCAGCCATCCATTCGGTATAGGCGGGCATGCATTTGCCGCAACTCAGGGAGCCTTCGGCGCCTTCCATCGAGAACCAGCTATAATCGGGATTATCGGTTGTGTAGTAGGGTTTAAGAGAAATAGTAACTGGTTCCGGACCGGGGGAAGTGTTGGTCCAGCCTACGTAATAACCCTCGGCCCAGGCAGTCACTGTGACGGTAACGTCAACTTCCAAGCCGGTCAAAGTGAACGAACCATCGGCTGCCGTCGTCGTCTTGTTATCGGTGGCCTGCACTCGCACGATGGCTCCCGCCACCGGGCCATTATCGTCCTGTATTACGCCGGACACCGTCTCCTGTGGGGAGGCAGGCGATGACGATCTTAGTGCCGTGTTACGGATAATCGGTGAAATGAATGAGCATACGGCCGTCTCCATACCGCCTGTTACAGCGACTGATACATCCAAGTCAGTCCATACTGTCCAGAGAATCAATATTACGATACAGACAAACAGAACTAACAAGTTTCTCATTGTTGCTCCAGATAATCGACTTATCATTCTGTCGGCGTTCCAAGCCGGTATACTCCAGAACCCTCAACGCCTGCGTAGAGGACCATGCCATCCTCCGAAAGTGCGAGGACGTTGACCGCTCGATGCTGCAAGCCTTCGTTGATGGCGTGCCAGATTTCGCCGCTATCTGTGGAGACATACACACCGCTGAGAAAGTCTGCCACATAGACGACTTGGGTACTGTTGGGATCGATCGCGATACTGGTAATCCGGGCATTCGGATCCAAGCCGGCGCTCGATTGCACCCAGGAGAGACCTCCATCGGTACTCTTGTAAACGCTCCCACCGGCAAGTCCGGCAAAAAGGACTTTCGGATCTGAGGGATCGATAGCAAGGCTGATGACGGGTATTGAAGGCAGGCCCGCGTCACTTGGCGTCCAGGTCTGCCCACCATCGTTCGTCAAGAAAACTCCGGCGGTCGGCATGGAAGCGTAGACCGTGTTCGCGTCGGTAGGATGAACGGCCAGGGCGATAACGGCGGTATCGACGGCCTGCTCCCCACCGACCGGCGACCATGTGGTGCCGCTGTCATGCGAGACATAGACTCCCATTCCGGGACTATCGCACTCCTGCGAAGACGTAAAGGTTCCGTCCCTGCACTCCGGTGAAGCCAGTGCCACATATACTGTGACCGGGTCGGAGGGTGCAAATACAATAATCGCCGGGGGACCATTCGGTACTGGCGGCTCGCCCGGTTGCGCTACCACATCCCAGCTTAGGCCGCCATCGTAGCTGTACAGGACGGTAGGTAAGTCATGCGCGGCAGTTATGAGGTGGTTGGCATCCGTTGGATCCACGGCCAGACCAGAGATCTCATTGAACCGGATACTACCCATTTCGGGCGGGGGATAGGTCAGGCCCACCCAGGTGCCGCCCCCATCATCACTGCGGAACACCCCGGTACGACCGCCGGCATAAATGGTTCCCGGCTGGCCAGGCGCGATGACCACTTGGCGCACCAGTTCGCCGGTATAGCCCTTACTGGCCGAGACCCACGTCTGGCCGCCATCTTCGGACAAGAAATTGCCGCCCAGGTAGTTGTTAACAAAGACACGCATCGGGTCGCTTGGATCGCACTGCATATCAATGGGGAAGCCGGCGATGATACCCTCCGGCCCCCACGTGTCATTCTCCCGGCTGAATCGCTGCCAGGTTTGGCCTTCGTCATCGCTGCGATAGACGGCCTTGGCGCTGGCGGCGTAGACGATGTTTGGATCAAAATCACAGTATTCGACCACGCTGAACAGCTCACCCGCCAGTATCCGCTCCCAGTTCTCGCCGCCATCCTCAGTCAGATAGACTCCGCCGGTAAACTCATCGCCATAGCCTGACCAGGCGTCCTGACTGGCAGCGGCCAAAAGTACGTCCGGGTTCTCAGGGTGCATGTACAGGCTGCCGACGTAGAGATCCAGCAGGCCATTATCCTGATTCAGAATCCGCCATGTCTGCCCACCATCCGTGGACTTGAGAATACCTACGCCACCGGCAAATCCGGCTTCCACGTCGGTGTCGGCTGCCTCACGGTCAAAAATCCCGGTCGAGACATAGAGCACGTTCGGATCGCGCGGATCAATCCAGCAGTAACGGGCCAGATTACCGCCGCGCCAAATCTGCGTCCAATTTTGTCCACCGTTGGTTGTTTTGTAAACGATTCCCTGAGTCATGTCAAATTGCCGACCCATGCGATCGGCACCGTCAGATGTCCAGCCAGGGCTGCCGATCTCGCCCATGGCGTAGACGATGTCCGAGGTCCGGGGATCCACGGTGAAGCCCCGGAAACTAAGGGGCAGTATGCTCCGGTCAACACCATTATCCATTTCGGTCCAGGTGTAACCTCTGTCGGTGGACTTGAAAATGTCACCGGTGTTCTGCGTGCCGATCCAGACGATGTTCGGGTCATGCAGGTCAACGGTCGCGCTAAAGATGGGTATGACGTCGCCAGCTGGCGCGCCTCGCGAGGTGATGCCCCGGTTGCTGGGGAACCAGGTCAGGCCATTGTCGGTGCTCATGTGCAGCCCAGCAAAGGCATCTGTGACATACCAGATATTGGGATCGGCGAAGTTGTATCGAATGTCATAACCCAGACCTCCAATGGGCCCGCCAGTGCAGATCCATGGGAGGGCCTGGTAGGCAGGGACGTCGCCGGAGGGAGCCGGCGGAGGCCCGGTGCCCAAGGTTAACACGACATCGTCAAACTCGCCCACCGCTTCATACAAGACCTCAAAGCCAATCCCGCCCGGCGGCAGCGGGTCGGGGTCGGTGGCGGTCAGCACCAGCTCATCGTCGAGCGTAACGGCGTGCTCGCCTCCAGTTACGCTGACACCAAGCTGAAACCACCCATCTGGGATGGAGAGCGGGCCAGAGGCGGTCAGTTCGCTGACCACATCGTCTGCTTCGCGTTGTAGGGCCAGGACGTCGCCTGCGACAAGGACGTGGTACACCCCCGCATCGCTGGCGCGATAGTTGACCACGAGAGCCCCATCGCCGTACCGCCGCACGCGAACCGTGAGGGT
>CAZMZR010000120.1:0-8258 GCA_964570855.1 uncultured Pirellulales bacterium | reverse complement strand
TCATACCAATTTTCGTAAAACATAACTTTTGTTGGATTTGGCGCCATAGTATCCATATCAAGACTCACATGCATATCATAGTTGATGCAACCCCGCTCCAGATGGGTAAGGGGTATCAGGCTGAGCATTTCCTTATGGCATTTATCTACAAATTCGGGTTTGAGAAAGAGTTGGGCCATAAGCGAAAGTTGCTTCTCAGGTTCAGGTGCTGTTCCTCGGAAGGTGGGATTTGTGTTTGATTCATACATTTCCCAAATAGTAAGTTCAATTTTCTCAGTTACCTTTGGAGCCATATCAAACCAGTTCTTAAGATAGGGCATCTTCATGTGAAGGTCCCAATCCTCTCTGCTCCGCCAGTTTTCGTAAAACAAGTACATCCTGCGATTTACTTCTAAGGTATCCAAATCAATATTCACATGCATGTCGTATTGAAGGCACCCCGGCTCTTTATGGGTAAGGGGTACCAGTTTGAGGAGTTCTTGCTCGACTTGGTCCTCAAATCCGGGTTTCACATAGATGACAGCTGCAACTGTAAGTTTTTTGTTGTTTCCCGCGAAGACGTGACTGGCAGCTACGAGGCAGAGAACCACACTCAGAATGACCAATTGACTTATTCTTCTTATCATGTTAGACACCTCCTTCCCTGAAATGTTAGGAAACCAATCAGGGACCTTTAAAGAAATCATTTTTTGCTCCGTATAAACATTTACTTCTAAAAAAAATAAAAATATAGAAAGAACAAGGATACTCAACAGCATTTTTTCTTTATACCAACCGCCTCCTTTCTCCGTAATGCAACGACTCTTTTACAATGCATAGATTAGCCCTGTTAGATAATAAACTTCTAAGAGGGCCTGGAAAATCTGAAAAATCTTGTCAAAATACTTTTCTTCAATAAAGAAACAACTACAAGCATGACGGCAAAAACCGCCGCATTTTTATTATCGAAATTTGGTTTTGTATCACTCATCGTAAAAACTCCTTATTACACCATTATTCATAATAGACGATACAATCCTGAAATTTTGCCATGACAATTAGAAGAGCATCACAAGCCTAATGCCGGGAATTACAGATGCATCATTGTGCGAATTTGTGCCGGGATTAAGCAGCGTCTGAACATTAAGAGTAACTGAATACCAATCAGTCATATGTATCTTGTAATAAGCCTCAAAAATAGTTTCCGTGTGCGTAGCGCTGTTGGCATCTCGATAATCCTGATGAGTAATTCCCTGTCCAACACCAAATCCAAGAACATCTTTTTCACGCGCCGGATTCGGGCCTTTCCATGTCCCCCCAATACTCCAGTAATTGGAGAATTTTCGGACACGGCCGTCGTCCCAGCCATAGCGGAAAAAAGCACCTGCTTTTTCCGTTATTGCCTGATCAAAGTTGAGCCCGAGACCAACTGTATCCCGCTCAAATCCTTTGCCGTCATGTCTGCTTAACGGTTGAGGGTCATACCAGATATCAAAGCGATAATTACCTTCGAGTCCTCGGCCGTTTTGGATTTTCTTTCCCATCTCACCCATTGTTAAAAAATAGTCTTCCCCATGAAAGGCTGTATTCAATCCTGTTTCAGAACAGATTCCCTGCACATCGGTAATTCCGGCCTGTACATAAAAATCATCAGTTACATCATACCGACCCAAAGCACCAATGGTGTGGTATTTGTGGATGAATGCCTGGTTTCTGGCCAATGAGTGAGATAAAAAATCCCAGCCTGCGACCTTATTCTCGTCGAAATAGCTCGGAAATGTCAACTTACCCAGTGCAACAAGCAGCTTTCCGTCCATAAGCTTTTGCTCAAGATAAAGATTCGCTATATAACCTAATTCCGTCTCATATGCCGCCCAATCCAGATTAAGTCCGGCACCGACTAACGGCGTGATGCCGTTGGGAGGATTACCATCGGTATTACTACCCCTTGCCTTGAAAATCAGTCTGCCATCTTCCCAGAGATTCTGCTTAACAGTAAGATTCCACCAGAATATATTACGCCCTTTGCGTGAGCCGGGGCCATTGAGAATATGCTGATGATGATCATCCAGCAGAATACTTATACTCGTTCCATATTGTTCTTCCATTTGCTTCTTAAACTCTTTCCAGGAACGGAGCCAGTTGGGAAGAGCATCAGTATCAACACCCGGCTCATCGGCCGGTGAGTACTTTATTCGAGGCTTGAATGTCGCAACAAAATCTTCAATAAAGTTAGGCTGTGATTTCTGTTCTTGTCCTTCTGCACTTACTTGCATTGTTGAAATAAATATAGTAAGCAAGATGACAACACACTTTTTCCATGTTCTTTTATCCAGTTTCATAACCATCAATGTCACCCCCATAAATTTTCTATTTCTCAATCACCCCATCACAATTGGGCGGTTATTAAAATTGCACCTGCTAAATCTCTCACCCGGCAGTATGGAGTAAATAATCAATCCCAGTCTTCGACTTCCGTATCCCGCCACCAGGAACGCTTTCTACAATCCTCATACAACTGTCACAAGGTCATTTACCCCCATATGACATGTGTACAATATAAGCACACTTCTGGCTAAACACTTGACTTGTCGTCATAAAAGAAAGGCAGGTTTAAAAAAATCCTTTTATGGCCTTTTGATGCCAATTTTGATACATTATCGAACGCATTATCCTGATATGCTTTTGCGGAAAATTCACGGTACATGCCCTAATTTCCGGGTTTACCGGCAAAAAAAGGTCGGTTTACCTGAAAATACAAAATATCAGCCTGTCAACTCCACAGCCTGCCCACTGTTCAAAAACTGAATCCTTGACAAAAAGCGTCAAATCCTGTATGATAACGGCACGAGCATTCAGAAAGTGAATTAAAAAGGAGAAAGGTCATGCGCATCCTCTTACGACAAAAAGACGGCGATACAAAGGAATTCCAGTTTCAAAAGGGTCCGGTTACAATCGGCAGAGGAGCCAATAGTAACATATTTTTGCCGGATAGAGCGGTCTCAAGGCAACACGCGGTAATTCACAGCACAGAGAACGGAAACTGGATAATTGAGGACCTTGATTCGTCGAGTAAAACATACCTCAACGATGAAGCGGTTCAAAAAGCCGAAATCAAGCACGGCGATTGCCTGCGTATCACGGATTTTATCATAGATATAGTTATAGAAGAAGATATCTCCGAAGATGATAAAGCCATGCAGCTCGATGACACACTTCATCTGGAAGCTTCATTGGCGGTGCCGCCTCACGAGACCGTGGTTAGAAAACCGGACGCCGGGCATGCTCCCGCTATGAGACTTGCGGCCAGAAGATTGACGGATTTTTCACAGGCGGCAGAAACAATCTGCGACGCAGGCAGTCTCGATGAGCTTCTGTTGACTTTGTTGGATATAACTTTGGAGCAGTTCAGCGCATACCACGTTTGGTGTGCTTTGAGGACACGGCCTGCCGGCTCGATGACATGTCACGCCGGCAAAAAACGAGACGGTAATCCGGTTGATTTGGGTGTGTTAAAACTTCAGCAGAAAATCACTCAGGTTGTTGATAAAGGACAGTTCCTGGTCCTGCCGCGGGTTTCCGCTCAAATCGAAGAGGAGGAGGCGATACGCTCTGCATTGATCGCTGCGATTATGCGACCGAACGGCTGCTTCGGCGTTATATATGCCGACAACGCAATGAAAGACAAGCACTACAGTCTCAGCGATCTGGATTACCTGATGCTGATTTCGATGCACACCGCCGCTATTATGAAGAAGTTCTGCTGATTAGCAGGCCCGCTGTCACTTTGAAAAAGCCGCCAGCAGCGTTGATTCGAACAACAAAACACGTTGAAATCCTATTAACAAAGAATCCAAACCAGCATTTAAGAACGAATCGTAATTTAATTCGGCAAAAAAACATTTATTGTCATTCGGCGTAATTTATGGTAGAATATTTCTGCGGTTTGGAAATAAAGATTATCTCTGAGCAAGTGGGATTTTTGAAAAGTGAATAAGGGGGCGAATGGCTTCGACCGGATGGCGGAGAGCCAAGTTGCATGCCCAGGACGCCGGTTGGCCTGGCTAATCATCCGGCAACAAATTTTAATTGGCAACTATCAGTTGCGAATGGCCGCCTAATTTAGCGGCTCGTCCTGCCCGACTTTGCCTGCGGGTCTGGTAAGGGCGTCAAACAGCAGGCTGGTCGAGCCGGTTGTTCGGGCCGGTTTGGCGAGAGCCCAATTCCGAAATAGCCGAGTTAAGAGCCTGTCGTTCGGCGTTTAGCGAGGCGAATTAACAATAAAGCGACTAAGCATGTAGAAGCTTGTCTTGAAGCATCTCGGGACGGGGGTTCGAATCCCCCCGCCTCCAGTTTTAATCGATGTAAGCCCTTGTTGTAAAAGAACTTAGGTCTCTATGGGCCGGGGGTATAATGCCCCCAGCCTAAAAATGCAATAGCATTCCATAAGTGCTTCTTAATAAAGTACTTAAGCCTTCAAGAATCTTTCATTTTCTGATGACATGCACACATTTGGCACATTTATTGCGAGGTTTCCTTTCTTCTGGATCCCGTTATTTAAGAGATAACAGTGGTTTTTGTATGATGGATTCAATGACCTATCTGCTTTGATTTCATATAATAATCACAAATTGTTATATGGCAGTCAGTTGTGATTTTCGAGTTTGATTTTTTTGTCGGAAAGCTACAACCGTTTCTACAACTAAATCATGAATATCGTGTCAATTTCTAACCATTTTTTTGAGGAGGTGAAACCATGAAAGCTTCAAACAGAAAAACACGTTCGGACAAATTTCCACTTACACGTCATCCAACAGGACAATACTGTAAAAAGATCCGAGGAAAGATATATTATTTCGGTTCTGACAAGAAAGAGGCATTACAAAGTTATCTCGATCAGGCAATATTTCTGCATGGGTATGATAACAATTCACAAATATCAGCCAACGGTAATATGTCACTCAAGCAGCTTTGTGATATGTATCTCAAATATCAGCATTTAAAATTACTAGCGAAGAATCTTTCTGCACGCCACTACAATGACCAAATTGGCAGCCTTAATAAATTAATGGATTTTCTTAGTCAGAACTGCAAAATCAAGAACATTTCAACTCTGAGTTTACAGAATTACAAAAGAAGACTCCAAAAACATTATGGCTCAGTCTGCAGATTGAATCTTCATATAAGTGTCATGAAAGCTATGTTTCACTGGGCCAGGAAGAATGATATTCTCAAGAATATTCCCAATATTGATGCCATATCCAGAGGAAAAGTTATTCACCAAGACAGGTTCACTTTCAGCTCAGAACAAATAAAAAAACTGCTTGTTTTTTCTGATATTAAAATGAAAGCTATGATATGGCTTGGATTAAATTGTGGTTTTGGATGTACCGATTGTGCATGTCTCAAATGGACAGACCTGGACCTTGACAATGCCAGAGTTAAACTACCAAGAAGAAAAACAGGGATATATAGGGATTTGCCATTATGGCCTGAGACCATAAAGTCACTTCAAAAGATTCCCAGAAAAGGTAGTTTTGTTTTTTATACGAATAGAGGTAATCCCTACATACAGACAATTTTAAAGACTGATATTAATGGTAACGAGAAATATACAACGTTAAGTTTAATCACAACAAATTTTTCAAGGCTGATTAAAAAGACGGGTCTCAACGTACCCAAAGGTACAGGTTTCTATTCACTGAGAAGAACTGCCGCTACAATAGCAGCAAGGTCCGGTGATCCATTTGCTGTTCAAAGGCTACTCGGTCATGCAGATTTAACAATGGCAACAAGATATGTTCAAGATGTTTCTGCACAAACAGACAGGGTTATAGAAAATAATAGGAAATTTATAATACAAAACAAGCTATGAGTTTTCTTATTTTTTTACAAATCGAATTATTTCGCCTATAAATTTTGGACTACAGTGTTTTGATTTCACTGATGACGTTTTTTTTTACTAAAACTATTGCTGAAAGATGTCGAATATGATATATTACTGCGATGAAATTTGAAGATATGTTAAAAAAAGCTGGCGATGTGCCATGTTTTTCAACCAGATTTCTGGCTGCGGGAGAAATTCTGCCACAAATAAGGTTACAGCTTGCCCGCTGGGTAAAGGATGGCAGGCTTATCAAACTTCATAAAGGTTTCTATACACTTGCAGAGCCTTATAGAAAGATCAAGCCAGAACTTTTTAGTATCGCAAACTTACTTAAGTCACCCTCTTATGTGAGTCTCCAGTCGGCACTATCCCGGCATGGTTTGATCCCTGAGTTTGTCCCTGTAACTACCAGTATTACAAACACCAGACCTCAGGTAATTGAAACGCCTTTGGGGCGATTTGAATACAGACACGTCAACAAGAATCTCTTCTGCGGTTATCAATTGCTCGAAATATCAGACAAGCAGCAAGCCTTTGTGGCTACGGCAGAAAAAGCTTTACTCGATTTGGTATATTTAACTCCAGGTGGAGAACGGGAAGAATTTCTCAAGGAACTAAGACTTCAGAACCTTGATAAACTCAGTAAAGATATTCTCCGGCAATATGCCCAAAAATCGGACAGTCCTAAACTTAGAAGGGCTGTAAATAATATTGAAACAATTATTAATGAAGGTGAAGGTGTCGAGTTGTGAAAGAATATTTAAAACAGCTCACCGAGAAAATTCAGGACAACAATCTATCAAGATGTATTACCAGAGAATACCTTCAAGCCAGAGTTCTTGAAAGTTTACAGGAAAACAGTGCTTTTGTACACTGGGTGTTTGTAGGAGGAACCGCCTTGCGATTTTTATATTCAATGCCTCGTTTTTCGGAGGACCTTGATTTTTCTTTAGTTAAAGCTGACCTTGAAGATGATTTTACTGAGTTAATGAAAAATATCAAAAGCACCTTCGAGAAAGAAGATTATAAATTGACAGTCAAAGCCAAGATTGAAAAAACTGTCAAATCGGCTTTTTTGAAGTTCGAAGGTCTGCTTTATGAAATCGGCCTTTCATCACACAGATCTGAAACTATCTCAATTAAGGTGGAGATTGACACCAATCCGCCATCCAAAGCTGTATTTGAAACGAGCGTTGTACGCAGACATTGTTTATTGAACTTACTACATTATGACAAAAGTTCTCTGCTGGCAGGCAAACTCCATGCTTTACTGAGCCGCAGGTATGTCAAAGGCAGAGATATTTATGATTTGATGTGGTATCTTTCCGATAGAACCTGGCCGGAACCAAATATTGCTTTTTTGAATAACGCCTTAAAGCAGACGGGCTGGAGGGGCAGAAAAATTACTGCCGACAATTGGAGGAAAAAAACAGCAATGCGAATTTCAAAATATGACTGGGATAAAGTGATTTCAGATGTTCGCCCATTCGTAGAGAAACAACGGGATTTAGGGATGCTGACAAAAGAAATTCTTATAAAATTACTTGAGGGTAAAGACTAAGCATTGGGATTTAAACAGGAATCAGAGATTTACAATGTCCCATCGTCAAATCTTGCAATGGATACCTCAAAATAAAAATTTGTGGTAACAGGGATTTTAGTATTTGCTATGAGTTCTTCATAAGTGACCGTTGTTGCATATGACCCCAAAGCTCCGCTAACACGAAAAAAAGACCTGGAATTATCTTTAGCTCTTAATGGCGGGAGCATTGCATAAAATAACTATTTGAAAGTTTGTCGTGAACCTTCTTTCCCGATATTACTTATTTTTCAATGCTAGTGACAAGAAATTGTCACATAGTGACACTGAAACGATAGCTTTTTTATGGATTGTAAAACTTTAGATCTATATAATGAAAGTTTTACAATATAGTATCATCCTCCTCCATATAGAACAGGAGAAAAGATATGAATATCAGTAAATATTTGAGTTGGCTGCTTTCGAGCGTTTGTTTTGCAGCGGTAATCTCTGTGTGCAATGCTGAGCAAGATACAGCACGGATGTTACCAAGCAGGTTTCTGCAGATTGGCAATCAACAATCACAAACATTCCTCATCGTGGCTTCATTAGTACTCGACCTGCTGATACATGGGAACAAGCTCTTGTCAGCGGTAATGGGAAATATGGTGCGATGGTATTGAGCCATCCGCTGGATGAGACGATTATTCTAAACTACGCCCGGCTGTTCATGCCGCCAAGATAGTACAATTAGTTACGTGTGGCAAGTTCGCGTAAGTCTTTTATTGACAAAAGGGACGGAGTTTTTCGGGTGGACACCCAAATATTCCGGTAGTTTTAACCTTTGTTAGAAAATCAAGGATTTTACATGGT
>CAZMZR010000119.1:0-8388 GCA_964570855.1 uncultured Pirellulales bacterium | reverse complement strand
ACATCCATCGCCGCAGTGACCAGTCAATATCTCTCCAGCCTGCTTTTATGCACACCTCTGGCGGCGAAAGATTCCGAGATAGATGTTACACTGCTCAACGAGCCGGGATACGTGCAGATGACCCTCGACTGGCTGGATAAACAGCAAATCGAATATGAAAATCAGCAGATGCGAAAATTCGGGGTCAAAGGTAATCAGAGCTATAAAGCTTTTGATTTACCGATCCCCGCTGATTTTTCCAGTGCCACGTTTTTCCTTTGTGCCGCGGCCCTTGTGGCCGATGAGGTGACTTTACTCGGTCTGGATTTCTCGGATTCTCAGCCGGACAAAGCCGTTGTGGAATATCTGAAAGCGATGGGCTCCGATATCGATATTAAGCCTGACTGTGTTAAAATTCGAGGTTCAAAACTAAAGGGTACCGAAATCGATATGAATGCGACGCCGGATGCATTACCGGCAATGGCCGTTACGGCGGCTTTTGCCGAAGGGCAAACACGCCTGGTTAATGTGCCACAGGCCCGAAATAAAGAGACCGACCGGATTAAATGTATGGCCGAAGAGCTACAAAAAATGAATGTAAGTGTTGAAGAACTGCCTGACGGCCTTATAATACGTCAAAGTAAAGCCAAACCGGCTGAATTACACGGCTGGGCCGACCATCGAATCGTGATGGCTCTGTCATTAGCTGGCCTTGCACTGGACGGCCGATGTGTAATTGATACGGCGGAAGCTATGAGCGTGACGTTTCCGACATTTACGGAATTGATGAACAGTATAGGCGCGAAAATGAAATGTGAATAAGAGAACTCAAAGATTAGAGGAGTATTATAAATGTTAGGTTGTCATATTGGTCGTTGTTTTCAGGTAACGGTTGCCGGCGGCTCATACCAGGAGGGGCTGACTTCGGTTTTGCAGGGCGTTCCGCCGGGACTTTTATTGACCGAACAGGAAATATATGGTGATTTGCTCCTTCGCAAGCCGGGCGCCGATGAATTGTCCAGCCCTCGAAAAGAGCCGGACCTGCCGATTATTTATTCCGGCCTGAATGCGGCCGATACAGTCGAAAACGCCGGGAACAAGAACCATACCAACGGTACACCGTTAGTGGTTCTGATTCCGAACCTTGACCGGCATTTCATTCATATCAAACAATATCAGGACACTAATCGCACACCGCGTCCGGGTCATGCGTCTTATGCCACGTTTATGAAGTACGGTCCGGATGACGACGCCATCGGTGCGGGTATTTTCAGCGGCCGATATACTTCGACAATAGTAGCAGCCGGTTATATTGCCAAAAAAGTGCTGAAAAGGTGCGGGATTGAAGTGTTTGCCTATGTCAAAGAAATTGCCGGCGTTCGTTGTCCGGAAGTTGAGGCTGAAAAAGCTTTCAAATATACTGAAGATTATAAACAAATGCGTCGGGACCTGGACCCGTTTTATCAGGAAGTCTATGCCAAAGGCCGAATTGATATGGAGATGAGATTTCTTGAAAAAATGGCAATTCTTGCCGAGATTGAGAAGGAAATCGATGCTATCCGGGAGAAAGCTGCGAAACTCAAATCCGATGAGATCAGGGACAAATACGGCGTGCATTCGGTAGTCAATTGCCCTGATATCGATGCCGCACAAGCGATGGTCGATGCGTGTAACCGGGTTTCGGCCACCGGCGATTCGGTCGGCGGCGTGGTTGAAGTAGTCGTCACCGGCGTTCCGACCGGGCTTGGTGAGCCGGTATTCTATAAACTCGACGGCGAATTGGGAAAAATGCTCGGTATCGGAGCCGTCAAGGGCGTCGAGGTTGGCGCCGGCTTTGGCGTCAAGGATATGACCGGATATGAGAATAACGACCAAATGCGTGCCGAGAAGGGTAAAGTCGTATTCGAGACGAACAACGCCGGCGGTATTACAGGCGGTCTTGCCACGGGCCAGCCTATTGTCGTCAGGCTTGCGGTCAAGCCGACGCCGACGATTGATAAGCCGCAGCAGACGATTGATAAATATACCCTGGAAAACAAGCAGCTTGCCGCTATTACAAGGCGCGACCCGACGATTGTGGCGCGGATATGGCCGGTCGCCGAGAATTATACGGCAATGGTCATACTCGACCACCTTATCGCACATTATGGCTATCAGGCTCTCAAGGCAAAATAGGAAAATTTTTTGCCTAATACCTAAAATTTATGGTTTGGGCGGGATTGAAATTATTGGTATAGCTAATGTTATGCCTCAAAGTTATGTTTTGAGCGGAAAAACAACATTGATGTTTATAAATATCAACAACTGTTTAACTTTACCTGAATTAAGCCGTTATAAAAATTGAAATTCAACGGTAGTCAGTGGAATGTTGATGCATTTCAACGCAAAGATTCAAACCATACAATGGTTGGCCTCCGAACAGTTGTAACAAAGCTCAGAAGCGGAAAAAAGAACCCTCTTTTTCGCCATTTTTAGGGTGAGAACGGCGGATTTTGCCCCGAAAATGCTTTTACGAGGTTCAGGCATAGTTTTTGCTCTATATTGTGCATGACTTTGGGGGAATTACTACAATCAGGGTGACGTATTGAAGATGCTATCGTGAGGAGAGTGATTTAATGGACGAGGCAAACCTGGAAGACAAACTTAACGAACTGGTCAAAGAATTTGGAGAGACGGCCGATCCACAACATAGAAAATTGGCAAAACTTGCACAACAGGCGCAGGCGAACCGAAAGAAGCTTGAGAAAAGCATCAACAGTCTGCAGGAGTCGCTGGACTACCTGCGGGTCTGTATTAAATATCAGGTCTTCGATCTTGAGGCGACACGCCGGGAAAACGAGTACCTCAGAAAATTGCTTGAGGATAACAGCCAGTAAATAAAGGTAAAAGTCCTCATTGCAATACCAAAATACTTCGTGTAGAGACAATCCGCATAGGTTTGGCTCTGTCATCCATATATTATAACTTGAAAATTTGGATGTTCAGGCGACATAGTAAAAACCATCCCAAAACGGCAAAATCATCAAGCCAATCGGAATAAGGACGAGAACAAGGAACAAATGAATTTCTGAAAGTATAACTGGTTGGGTTACATCAGCATCTGATTTCAATGTTGTTCATGGTACCGAGCAGGCCGTTGGCGAGGGTCAGATATTCAAGCTTTTTCGGATTGTGGCCAAGCAGCTCGCTGCCGATAGTGTCAACAGCGACGGGATCGAAGCCGGCTAAAATCAAACCAATCTTTTTGTGCGTACCGGCCAGGTGCATTCCCTTTAGTGCAACAGAGGCATCGACTATCGACAAATCCGGCTTTTTGTACGTGCAAATATCCACAACCGATTTGTCGGTGGAAGGGCTGTGCAGTTTCGATTTGTTCCATGAGCCGCTGTAGTATTTGCCCGGTGCAATACCGAACATATTCTTCATCGAGATTGTTGTCTTTGTAAAGCTGTGGTCTTTTAATACCGGCAGAGAAATGATGAATGCATTCCGGACAATTCGAGGCATATAAAAACGCTTTAGCTGCAGGGCGTTGTTATTTTCGAGCGTGATAGTGTCGGCTTCATTGAAGTCTAACAATTCTATGCCGTGCTTTTTGGCCATATCTGTGTATCCCAGTGTTGCATACACATCGGGCGTTGAGCCGGAACCGCAACCGTCGCCGACGGCAATTTTTGCTTTCGTATGAGCTTTGCAGTACTGATACACCGCCTCGACTGCTTTAACGCTGGTTGTCACCGGCGGCGGCGAAGAGTTCGTCAGGTTCGGCTTGATGATAATAAGCCCTTCCTGCGGCAGCTTTTCACCGGCGCCAATCAGGTCGAGGGCCTGGGCAATGCTGCTGTGATAATCGATAAATTTTACTTTTGCGACTTTGCTCATCGTTTAGTTTTTTATAAATTGAATGTATATTCCTGTTTAAGGTACTCTAAGTTTCGTTGATGTATTGGTCGAAATCATCCTTGTAAAAAAAAATCAGCATTATATAATCACTGTTTCTGAACAAAATAATTGGGATTGGAGTATTGACTGTCAAGGATTTTTGAGTAAATTTGTACAAAAATGAAAGAAAGCACAAAGCACGAAATCCTAAGCACTAAACAAATCCGAATTTCAAATGTCGGAATGGCCAAAACATTTTAGTTTTTTGAATTTAGGCCATTTGATATTGTTTAGGATTTAGAAAATTAGTATTTAGGATTTATTCTTTTGATTGGAGAATGACATGATAGAAGTCAAAGAGCTTCGTCGAAGTTTCGGCCCGGTTGTGGCAGTTGATGGAATATCATTCAATGTTGAAAAGGGAGAGGTCATGGGTCTTCTCGGGCCAAACGGGGCCGGTAAAACAACCGCTATGAGAATTTTAGCGTGTTTTTTACGGCCCGACAGCGGAACGGCAACCATATGCGGTTACGATATTCTGAAAAATCCAATCGAAGTCAGGCGGTCGCTTGGTTATCTGGCCGAGAATGTGCCGGCATATAACGAGATGACGGTAGGGGCGTTTTTGAATTTTATTTGCGATGTCAGGGAAATTTCCGGCAAGAGACGAAAAGAAACTCTGGACCGGATTGTCCCGATGTGTTCGATTGACTCGGTTTATCATCAGTCGATTGAGACGTTATCGAAGGGATACAAAAGGCGTGTGGGGCTGGCACAGGCATTAATGCACGATCCGGATGTGCTCATTCTTGACGAGCCGACCGACGGTCTTGATCCAAATCAGAAATATGAGGTCCGAAATCTCATTAACAAAATGGCGAAAGACAAGTGTATTATTATCTCGACCCATGTTCTTGAAGAAGTGGAGGCTGTTTGTTCGAGAACAATAATCATTGCTAAGGGGCGAATTCTTGCCGATTCGACGCCCGCCGAATTAAAGCAGCAGCATCAGTGCAGTCTTGATGCGGTTTTTCGTAAAATCACGATGGCAAAAAGTGCATAGTCATAATTTATTACGTGCATAGGAGTACAGAAATGAATAGTTTTCTGGCGGTGTTCAAGAGGGAATTAAAAAGTTATTTTACAACTCCTCTTGCGTATGTCTTTTTAGTGATTTTCTTGTTTTTCTCCGGGTACCAGACCTTTCGGGAAGGTTTTTTTGAGATGCGGCAGGCGGATATGAGGACGTTTTTTATGAACCTGCCTTTGTTATTTATATTCATGGTGCCCTCAACGGCGATGCGTTTATGGGCTGAAGAGCGCAAGGGCGGGACGATTGAGCTGCTGTTTACTTTGCCGATAACAATCACGCAGGCAGTTCTGGGGAAATTTTTTGCAGCATGGCTGTTTCTGTCAATCGCATTGGCACTGACTTTTCCGATGGTCATTACTGTGTGTTACCTCGGCAATCCCGATATCGGCCTGATAATTACCGGTTACTTAGGCAGCTTTTTGATGGCTGGCGGTTTTCTTGCCATAGGCTGTTTCTTCTCGGCAATCAGTAAAAACCAGGTAATCAGTTTTGTCCTGTCGGTAGTTGCCTGTGCGATTCTCGTTTTTGCGGGTATGCCGACGACACTCAATTACGTCTCAACATTCTTACCGGCCGGGCTGGTTTCAGCGATAGAGGGTATGAGTTTTCAGACACACTTCGAGTCGATCCAGAGAGGTGTTTTGAATTTTGCCGACATCTCTTATTTTTTGTTGTTAATCATAGGGTGGATTGCTGCCTGCAGTATTGTTTTGGATGAAAGGAAGGCTAGATAATGAACCGGACAATACGAGCGATTATCGGAGCGGCTTTTATTTTGATAATTATGTTTTCGGCGATTAGTATTTGCCAGAACATCAGAAAGTCGTGGAAGATCGATGTCACCGACCAGAAGCTATATACGCTTTCTGATGGAACGAAATCGATTTTAGCAAAGCTGAATCAGCCTATTAAAGCCAAATTGTTTTATGCAAAGACTGCCGCACTCAAAGGGCCGGACCAGATTAAGTACTTCAACAACTACTATGAGTTCGTCAGGGCACTTCTGGAAGAATATGTCGCCGAATCAAAAGGTATGGTTGAGCTGGAAATCATCGATCCGAGACCTTTCTCTGATGATGAAGTGACGGCGATGCGTTATGGCCTACAGCAGTATCGTATAACAGAGGAAGAGAATTTCTTCTTCGGTTTGGTTGTACAGACGCAATTCGGAGTTGAAAAAGTCATCCCTTTCTTTTCACCGGACCGACAGAACTTTATTGAGTATGATATCAGCTATCTGATTGATACTGCAATCACCCGGCAAAAGACCAGAGTTGGTATCATGAGTTCTCTGCCGGTAATGGGCGATACAATGAGCCCATATATGATGCCAAATCAACAGCCGAGGCGACCCTGGACATTTGTCGAGCAGTTGCGAGAACGATATCAGGTTGAGAGCGTCCCTGCCGATGTGAATGAGATTCCGGATATAGATTTTCTGCTGATTATCCACCCCAAAAATCTGCCGGAAAGAACATTGTTTGCGATAGATCAGTTTGTACTTAAAGGTGGTAAGACAATTGTGTTTGTGGATCCATATTGCTTTGCGGACGCTCCTGATCAAATGGCCATGCAGATGGGCATACAGCAATCGCGCAGTTCGGAGTTGAATGTGCTTCTGAGGACATGGGGTATTGAGATGCCGGCGGATACTTTTGCTGGGGACAAGACCATCTTAGCGCGACAGGAACGTATAACCGGTGATATGAGTTCTGAGAAGATATTAGGTTACCTTAATCTTCTACCGGATATTAAAAAAGAGGATTCTATAACCGGTTGTTTCAATACCAATAATGCAATTACGGCCGAGCTTAACCAAGTCGAAGTTTTATTCGCCGGTGTGCTCAGGGAAGTTGCAGATTCAAACCAGGCCCAGGAAAGCTCACATATAATAGAGCGGACACCGTTAATTATGACAACCAACAAGGGCAATAGCTTTACGGTAAGCAATCAATATGAAATGAGGTTGACATCCGAGCTTATGCGTGAGTTTATACCGGGTGATAAACCAATAACGATGGGTTATTTGATTACCGGTCGTTTCAGGAGCAGTTTTCCTGATGGTATCGAGATTGAAATAGAATCGCAGGACCCGAATGATCCGAACGAGACCATAAAGAGCAAAAAGCAGATTAAAGGTCTGGCAGACGCTCAGGAAGATTGTGCCATAGTGGTTTTTTCAGATGTTGACTTTATAATTGATGGGATAGCGTATGAGGTCATCTTCAGAAACCTTATGAGGATCCGAGGGGATAATAGCGCTCTGGTGTTGAATACAATCGACAAGTTAAGCGGCTCGACAGATTTAATTTCGATCAGGACCCGAGGCAATTTCAGTCGGTCTTTCAAAGTTGTTGATGAGATAATAAAGAAAGCGGAACAGGAAACTGCCGAAGAAAAAGCAAAGTATAATATGGAGATCACGGTTTTAAAAAGAGATTTGCAATCTATTAGCACTTCAGAGAGTGGCGAAGATGGGATTGTAGGGGATTCGAAACGGCAGAAAAAACGGGAGATTCTGAAGAAGATAAACGAAGCCGAACTCCAATTGAAAAATATCAGATTGAAAAGACGCGAACGAACAGAGAGATTAAAAAATCTGCTTCGCAATTTCAACATGCTTCCTGGCCCGGCTGTTGTTCTCGTAATTGCTGTTGCTTTGGGTATACGCCGGAGCGTGAGGAAAAGACGCTATATCAGTCATGCCAGTGATGCCTGATGAGAAAAAACGTAAGTTCAAAAATTAAAAATAGAAATTGCGGACCCCTAAGGGGGACTTCCTTCAATTTAAATTTTGCTTTTTGATTTTTTTGGGGAGTTTTATCGATGAGTAATAAAAAACTCATGGTATTAGGTGTTGTTGCAGTTGGTATTGTATTTTGGGCTGTGATTCAGTCCCGAATCTCGAATAAACCCGGGTCTGCATCGGGCGGTTCGTCTTATCTGATCCAGGGGCTCAATCCGGCTGAGATAGACAGTATCGTTACAGGGACCGGTGACGATGAAGTGACTCTCAAACGCCATGGAAGTGGCTTTGTTGTCGTCGATAAGGACAATTATCCTGCCAAGACGAGTGAAATAAACAGTCTGATCACAAAATGTTTGGACATTCAGACCTTGGAATTCGTGACTGGCAATCCGGCGAACCACGAAGACCTTGAGGTTACAGAGGAAAAGGCTCACAGCGTTATTAAGTTCATGAAGGCGGATCCAAATTCGTCGTTACTTACCGGGATTGTCGTAGGTAAAACAAAAGAGCTTGGACAGGGCAGTTATGTCAGATTGCTCTCGAGCAATCCTAACCTGAGTAATAGGGTATATGTTATATCCAATGCGCCCAGGTTCGGAAGCGGGGCCATGAGTCTTATCGAACGACAGCTAATTTCGGTAAAACGCGAAGATATTGAGTCGGTGACGGTCAGTTCTCCGGATGG
>CAZMZR010000118.1:0-8575 GCA_964570855.1 uncultured Pirellulales bacterium | reverse complement strand
AATGGCGAATAGTCGAACGAATATATAAAATGGACCAGAAAAAAGATCATCGCCCTGAAGACGGATATATAGAAGAAATAGAATTCTAAGCGGCAGTTTCGATATTCAGAGTTCGGTACACCACGGTTGGATTCTTACAAAGATATAAACAAAACACAGACAGCCGGAACGCAAAACCTTCCGGCTGTCTGTTTTAATCCTCTATTCAACTTAGCAACAAATAAACATTCCTGTTGTCTGAAAATCTATTCAACTACTTCAACTTCTATCACACCTGTCAACTCAGCACCAAGTGCGTCCTTTATGTTATATGTGAACTGATCAACTCCTGTAAAGCCGGCAGGCGGAGTATAACTGAACGTAGCACCACCCGGATCATTAATAATGCCGCCCTCACTGCTGGTCAAATCGACAAAATAAAAGTCTATCGAGTCCCCATCCGGATCGCTGGCTTTCCAAAGTATGCTTGATACCGAAATAGTAATGGATTGATTCCGACTGGTTGTAACCTTAAAGATTGGGGCTACAGGCGCCTGATTTTCCGCAGTTACCGTTAACTGAGCAACATCGCTGGTTATCGAGTCGGAACCGCTGGTTACTACTACCGAGTAGGAACCGGCCGAACTATTACTTACAGGATCCAAATTCAAGATACTTTTTGCGGCATTAGGATCGTTAATTGGACTGTTGTTAAATAACCACTGATAGGATAACGGTGGTCTGCCTGTAGCAACAACCGATAGAGAGGTCTTGCCCCCGTTACGCACTGTTGAGTTCTGCGGTAGTGTGATGATATTCGGCTGACCTGCCGGTAGCGCCAGGCCCACGCCATACAATTCAACACGCAAGGGACCGAAGGAATCTCCTGGATTGGGGACGTTATGCTCACCTGTGTTGCTCAGCACAAAATCCAGCGTATTCAGGCCGAGGACAAATCCCTCGGTGATTACAAATTCCTGGGACACCTTGTGTGGTACTTCAGAGGTGTTAGTGATGCCCGTGGATTGACCGTTAAGCAAAATATCCTCTCCAATTGTGTCCAACATCCAGGACCCTTCCAACACGGCAGTGTTAGGATCGGCCGAATTAATCAGGAATTCGGTGTGATAAACATAGCGGCCGAGGGCTATGCTGGTGATATTAATAGGACTGATCCACGAAGAATCTGGACCATTCCATACAAAGACCGGTACGGGCCATTCATCCGACCAGACTATAGTATCGGGGCCCAAGTTTTCAAGATCGTTACTGTCTGCGAGTTGATAGTGTGGATCTATGGATCCACCGGGTAATATGGCACCAGAGTCATCGACTCCTGTGCTGTACAGTTCGGAGAACAAGGCACCTATTGTGACCTGAGCCGCATCGCTGATAGCAGTACCATGCTCATTGGTTACAATAACCCGATACTCACCATCATCGTCAAATGTTACATTTGGAATCACCAATGCGTCATTGACTTCATTAGGAAGGTTGACATCATTGAACTGCCACTGATAAGACATGGGAAGCGCTCCGGAAACCAAAGGCTGGAGTTTCAGCGTCTCACCAAAACCAACCAATTTATCCGCTGGCTGCACAGTAAATTCGGGAGCAAGACTCGCTCCCTCACTTGTAAAGAGCATCTCATCTGCCTCACGGTCGATACTGCTGATACGGACTTCATCAATCAGACCTTGAAATCCCTCGCCGGTTGGATTGCGACCGCTGGTTCCGATAACAAACTGAGGTTCACCTCCTAAATCGGCCTGCATATTGAATTCCGCCAGCATAGCCGCCTCTGTCTTGCTCTTGTCGACCAAGGTCCAGTAGAGCTTCAAATTGCCGTCCATGCCCTGGGCGCCGTTATAAGTCACAGCTATATGGTACCATTGACCTTGAACAGCGGCGTTAGGACCGCTGGAAGGAAGCGGAGCAGTAAGGCTTTGAACGCCGTTGGCCAGCAAGATAAATTCCAACTGACCCGAGTTAGTAATGCGGAACTGCCAAGCTCGTACATCCAGACCGCCGGCCCTATCACCACAAATAATATTCATATTATTGGGAGGCGATAACGGATCTACATCAGGTCGGATGATCGCTTCGAATGTGAACGCCCCATTAGAGCCGGTGAACGCTCCTATGGATTGAATATCAGCAGTGGCATATAAATTATTACCTGTTTGCATCGCACTTGTAAAACCCTCAAAGGAGGGATTACCCAAAGTGGCATCTCCTTGAAGTGTCAATGTCATGGGAGTGTATGCTGTTTCATCGATAACAGTATTGCTATCTGCCGGATCATCAAAATGCCACAAGTGTAATGTCTGGCCGTCTTCTTCATACGGACCTACGTGTGTACGGCTAACGAACTGCATCTCATTGGGATAACGATCCAGAGTGCTGATACGGACTTCATCGATCAAACCCTGAAATCCCTCGCCTGCGGGATTGCGGCCGCTGGTGCCTACTGCCAATAATGGTTCACCTCCAAGGTCGGCCTGTAAATTAAATTCCGCCAGCAGATTTGCTTCCGTCCGACTCTCGTCGAGCAGTGTCCAATAAATTTTCAGGTTTCCATCGACTCCTTCAGCACCTGTGTAAGTTACGGCCACGTGGTACCACTGACCCTGCAATGCTGTGTTCGGTCCACTTGATGGAAGCGGAGCCGTAAGAGTCTGAACCCCACCGGCCAGCAGGATAAATTCCAACTGGCCCGCAGGAGTTAAACGAAGCTGCCAAGAACGAGCATCCAGTCCGCCTTCGCGGTCGCCACAAAGGATCTGCATATTGTTAGGTGGTGCCAGAGGATCGACATCCGGGCGAATGATAGCCTCAAATGTAAAAGCCCCGCCGAATCCAGTCCAGACTACATTAGAGACAGGTTGAATACCGCCGCTGGCATAAGCTCCGTTGCCTGCTTGTAATGCGTTTCCAAAATTATCCGCTGATACTGCATCAAGTGTGGCTGTTCCCTCCAGAGTAAGGGGAATAGAATTTGTCGCCACCTCGTCATCGATGGTATTATTTATTGTAAGCGCATCGAAATGCCATAGGTGGTAGGTATAGTCATCCACCCGATACGGACCTACAATAGCCGCACGGGAGACTACTGTATTGCCCAAAAGGCAAAGCACGACCACGAAAAATAATTTTGAAGTTTTCATACTTGTCCTCCTTTTCATAATACAATTTGTATATTTCACATGGTATACGTATTTTTATTCATTATTTTATGTTTGTCAAACATCATTAGAAAGGGAAAATACACCGAATTCGTCAACTTCTTAGCATGTCCATTTTCAGTCTACCTTCCACCGTTTGTGGTTTTGCAAGATTTCTGAATGCATTAACTGTCTTTATACGTGTAGTATACCAGATAACAGTTATTTAGATCAACTACCAACAAATAGAAATAATCCTGTTTATTGGCTAAACCACCTTTGAGAGAAACTGGTTCTCATGGCACAGATGGATACTTTTAAGGATTAAAAAGAAGCAATTCCGCTAACTTTTGTCTACATAAGCGAAGGCATATCCTGTAATAAATCTTCTGCATCCGATCAGTTCGAAACAAAACAAAGAATATATCCGTATAGACGTCGTGCGTTGGATGAATAAAGACGTACAAAATTGCGGACCGAATCATCTTTCATATGGCCTGCTGTATCACCCTGATTTGGTTTGTCAGTCATTGTATAAAATATGCATTAATAGCAATTTTTTGCCCTTTTCCGAACCATTTAAATAATATATGTAATAAACAATAAAAGATTAGAAAAAAATCATCATTTATCTGTGAAAATATGCAAAAAGCGTGCAGGGTAGTGTTGTGTTTTTAAGACTACCGTTTCTTATTTGTGTCTTTCCCGCTCAGATACATCTGTATATATAGAATATAAAAGGGATTATAATAAGGCTGTCTTTTTTGATGTTTTTTATATCAAGCCGGACACATTTGATGCGAGTGGTCGGATTTCCGATGTTCATAATTAACTCTCCTAAGTAAAAAACTGATTTAAATTTGGTCATGTATATTGTTTCAATTTGTAAAACAATAGAACAAAAACCAAAGTGCTTTATCATTCTGTCAAAACAAAACTTAAATTTTTATTTTTTAACACGAAAATTAGTTTTTATGGCGATTTTTCCTTTTTTTCCGGGCTTTTCTGTGTTAAAATAAACATAGACATTAAAAGGAAGGATGGATTTTTTATTGGGTGCATGAGCCGACATGTTCACGATACTTCTATAAATTCAACGGCCATTGCTTTACTACTTATTTTCTGGAAAGGAGATTAAAGATGAAAAAGTTATATTTATTTGTGTCACTGGTGTGTTTTTTAAGTAGTAGTGTATGGGCCTCTAACGATTTTAGTGGTGTAGGCAATTGGGCGGATCCCAATATATGGAGCACAGGATATGTACCGAGTGGTGAGGAAGAGGTCAAGGTCCGCGGGGGGGATACTATCTGTACATTAGACACAAGCACCGGAGATTGGGGCGTCGGTCAGAGGATGAGAGTATATGAGGGGGCAACTTTAATAATTGAAGAAGGAGCTGAATTGCTTGGTGCCGGCTGGATGCGTGTAGGCGCCAGTAATCCCGGCTACGTGGAGCAAAAAGGAGGACTTGTACAAATCCAGAACGGAAAAGATGATGCCAAGCTTGGTATAGGAGACCAGGGAGATTCCGATGGTTACTATACTATCAGCGGTGGAACCTTAACATACGCAGAAGGTAGTGCGGGTGATTTAATCGTCGGAGCCAGAGCAGGCAAAGGCAAACTGACAATAATCGGTACAGGCCCGACAATTCTGATGAATAACCTGACTGTCGGAGATCGCGCCGGTGCTTCTGGTACTATCGAATTCCAGGTTGATACCGATGGTGTCAGTCCGATTGTCCTTGCAGGTAGTGTTTCTATCGACCCTTCAGGCGATGTGACGACGGCAGATCTGCTTATAAGTGCAATTGCTGCACCTCCCATGTCTAATATTACTTTAGTAGATGCCCCGGAAGATGCTGATGCTCCGAATTTTTTTGACACAGTAAACGGCATCCCGGCTGAAGACGGAGCTACTGTGCTTCTGACCTCCGGCGGAGTCGGCTATTATTATCATTTGTCTTATGCTCGTGGTGGGACTAACGATATTGTGCTTGTATTCGATTATTCTGTAGGTTTTATTCCCGTTAGCCTGGGAGCTGTGGGTGATATCACGGTTTGCAACGATGAGAGATATGGGCCGGACCAAAGCAATAGCGGCTCAGGTCTGGAGGCGCGTAATATTCCGGAAAGACGCAACGTGACAATAATCAGCTATGATATCTCCGGTCTTTGTCTTATGGAAGGTGAGTATTTCTCGAATATGAGTTTCAGTCATTTCAGTCACGACGAACATGGCCAAGTGAATGTTTACGGTATCATAGAGGACCTGGATCTTCTGGATGTCGAGTCGCTGACCTGGAATACCGCACCCGGTGTTCAGAATGATCCGACTCCGGAGCTTGGAGCTCCGGTCGCACTGGATTATGCAGATCTAACCGATGTGCTGTTGACGTTCTCCGGACCCGGGGAAACAGGGGTAAGGTTCTCAACCGACACAAGCGATGCGTTGGCAGATTTTCTCAACAGTGATACTGATGGGATAGTTACGTTCCTGATTGCGGCCGGTGCCGAAGATACTCAGTTGATCGTCCAATCAAGGGAGCATGAGGCCGGTGGCTCGCTCCTCAAAGGTGAGATTATTCCGCCCAGGCCTATTGCGATTGATCCCGGTAATGATGATCTGGTTGCATATTATACGCTGGACGGCGATGCAGCCGATAGTTCCGGCAACGGGCTGGACGGCACCATTATGGGTGACCCGAATTTTGTCACAGACGATGCAGGAACATATCTGCAGTTGGATGGCATCGATGATTATGTGGACATGGGCAATGATCCGAACTTCTTCGACATCACCGAACAAATTACTTTATCTGCCTGGGTTAAACCCAATGATATCGGCAACGAGCAGGATAATCCCTGGATCGGCAAGGGAGACAAGAGCTTTGCCCTCAAGGGATTTAGAAGGGGAAATACTGTTGAGTTCTTTATTTACGACAGCACCTGGGTGACAGTACGTGCCGATGTGGCCCCTTCCTTCAACGGCCAGTGGCATCAGGTGGCAGGTACTTTCGACGGCAATGCATTGAAGTTGTATATCGATGGTAACCTGGCTACTATAACGGAGTATGAAGAAGGCATTGCATTAAGCACCAGCAATGTCAATATAGGCAAAAACTCCGATAAATCCGACCGCTTTTATGAAGGAGCCATTGATGAGGTCATGATCTATAACCGAGCTTTGTCTGCAGGTGAGGTGACATATCTTGCCGGCATGTGATATAGCTGTTCAAATGTAAATATAAGTGTTTGTTTTGAAAACTGGAAATATTTGTAGGAATTGTGCAAGACAGGAGGTGATATTTCGAAGGTAGTTTTTAGTCAGTGTAATTGCGTATGTGGTTGCTACGGGCAATTAGCTGTCAAACGTATAGTCATAGTGTATATTATTAACTAATCTTTTAGGAGTAGGTTTTTTATGTATAGAAAAGTAATCTATCTAATCTCGTCCATACTTGTCCTGGTTTTAGCGGGCAACATTCATGCCGCCGAAACGTTTATTTGGGACAATGGTGGAGAAGGTTCCCTGTGGAATGTGCCGGAAAACTGGGATCCCGATGGAATACCGGGCTCTGAGGATACGGCTCGGCTCAACACGCCGGATGCAAATTGCGTCATTGACTCCTCTGTAGTCGCTGAATGTTCAACTGTTCAGGTTGATAGTAACAGCTATTTGAATATAACAGGTGGTACTCTTACCAGTCAGGGTAATATTCAAGTAGGAAATCCAGCCAATAGTAATGCCACTTTAATTATGAACGGCGGAACTGCAAACTCGGTTAGCGGAAGACTCTGGGTTGGAACAAACGGTACAGGCACCTTCATTATGAATGACGGTGAAATGAACATTTTCGATAAAATTGAGGTCGGGAAAAATGCAAGTGGTGTTGGCGAAATATATATGTACGGCGGCACGGTGACTTTCGCGGGTGAATCATCAGGAACCGACATTGAGATTGGGAAATATGGGACCGGAGCCATCTATATGTACGGTGGTGTGCTTAACATTGAAGATCGAATCAAATTAGGGCAGTCAGGCGGTACCGGTAGTTTATATCTATATGGTGGAACCATTAACGCCAGCAATATGAATGGAGTGGATCAAATCTCAGGGAATGCCCTGATAGATATTACAGAAGGTACTCTCATATTCGGTACTGATAGAAGGTCAGTAGTAAACGACTATATCAACAATGGATTACTGGTCGGTTATGGTGGCTTGGGTATAGTGAATGTGGTCTATACAGCAGAACCAAATCAGACCACGGTAACAGCCTCTAATCTTTCGCCGGAACTTGCCTGGGACCCAAGTCCGCGTAACCATTCTACAGCAGAGCGGCCGTCAAGTGGTATTTCTCTTACCTGGTCACCTGGCGATTATGCAGGTTCCCATGATGTGTACTTCGGTACGGATCCTAACGCCGTTAATGATGCCAACAGCATTCCAGGGCTGTGGCCGGAATTCAAAGGCAATCAGGATCCCTGCAGCTTCGATCCGGGACCTCTCGAGTTAGGCCAGACTTATTACTGGCGGATTGATGAGGTCAATGACTTAGATCCGAACAGTCCATGGAAAGGTATTGTCTGGGAGTTTACAGTGGCTGACTATATCGTTGTAGATGATTTTGAGTCCTACGATTTAATCGAGGGTGGAACCGGCGACATGGTTTATTTTGTATGGTCGGATGGTTATGCAGATCCGTCGGTTAATGGCTCCACCATCGGTTATACTATGGGTAATTCTCTTGAAACTGATAAAGTACATAGTGGTGAGCAGTCGGCACCGCTACAATACAACAACCGTTACGCAACTTATTCAGAGATTACGGTGAACCTGGGCGTTCTGGGGATTGGCCCGGATTTGGCCGCAGATAATCTTCAAACATTATCCCTGTGGTTCTATGGTGGTTCAAGTAATTCTGCAGAACAATTGTACGTGAAGCTTAATGGTGGGAAAGTGAATTATGATACTCCGATTAATCTGAAAACGTCGATTTGGCGGGAGTGGAGTATCGACCTTGCAGATTTCGGTATTGATCTGAGTAATGTTACCGATCTCGCTATTGGATTTGACAGGGCCGGCACAGTTGGCGGCACAGGTACCTTATTAATCGATGATATAAGGCTATATATAGCCGCAGAAGAGGAAACTCAGTAAGAGTAAGAATTGTTGATAATTCTCTTACAGGTTTATGATAGATTTAGGTTTCCCGTATCATATCTTTCTAATGGTACGGGAAGCCTATTTAAAAAAGTTTATGGTTATTTTGGGGGAAAGATAAAGAAGCGCCTATTCAAGAAAAATCAAATATCTGCATCGACTTTTCACAAGTCATTAATTTCAAAAAGAATGGCAAATTGATTATCTTGAATAATTACTCAAACTGACCGATTTTAGGCCGCGAGGAGTTTTTCCAGGCGGCGAAT
>CAZMZR010000117.1:0-8746 GCA_964570855.1 uncultured Pirellulales bacterium | reverse complement strand
CTGTTGCCGGGTTGAAAACCCGGTGTCCTAGGCCTGCCTAGACGATGGGGCCAACCTAACTTACTCTAAACTGATTGCTTCTACCGGGCAGGCGTCAACGCAAACCCCGCAATCGATGCAGGCGTCTTCATCAACCACTGCCTTACCATCGGACATGCTTATAGCTTCGCTTGGGCATTCCGATACACAAGATTCGCAACCAGTGCATTTTTCCTGATCTACTTTTGCCGCCATTTACATAACCCTTTCACAAAATATTAGGTAATTATAACTACTTTACAAAATCCAGGTACTAAATTGAAAACGGAATGTTACAAGATTATGGCTATATTACAACCAATATTTTCAAAGAAATTACATGATACCGCCACAATTTACCAATAAAACCCTCATAAATGAATGACTATATACTCCTGAAATAATCTTTTAGGAAGACTACGATGGCTCTACCTTGCCGGTTCATTAATTGTTTTTCCCCCTGCCGCCGAATAAGACGGCAATTGGCCGGTCAAAGACCTGCCGAGCACAAGCGCCATATCGCGAACGGCTTGATTAGCATCGTTTTGCGCCACCCAGTCCAGAACCTTACCAAATCCGCCATCGGGATTTTTTGCCAGGAGGTAAACGGCCATCATACGAACCGGCCATTTGCTATCGTACAAACTCTCCGCCACCGCTTTAATAAGTTTATGGTCCAAAGGCAAGCCGAGCATATCGGCCATAGTATGAACTTTAACCACCCACTGGCCTTCGGCAGGATTAAGTAATAATCCCGACTCGTGTGCGAGGGCATCGGTTAGTAAATTCGGCATCCAGTCGGCATACACTACTTCGTATGGAGGCTGACGATTGGACATTATATGCTGCTCAATCAACAATCCGGTAAAGAGCCGGGCGGTTTGAATTGCCTGGTTTGCCTGGCCCTGCGAAATGGAAGCAAACTGGTTTCTCAGGTAGTCACTGGTCAGTTGGACACCGGGACGTTGTACACGTACCTGAGCCGGGGCTATATATGTCAACCTGTTGGTAATCCTGCCGTCTTCGGTTTTTACAGGATCCAGGTAAACCGTAAATTGCAGATCCAAAGAGGCCTGAGGATGACTCAAAAGCGTATTTCTAAGCTCGCCCGTAACAAGCCTGACAGGAATGAGCATTCTCCGGCCCGGCTCGATAAGCAATACGGTACGAATTCTCCTGGAGATAAGGTTTGGTATTCTTTTACCGAGGTCCCCGGAAATTTCTACATCGACCCTGATATTGCCTTCGAACAGGCCATAATCGTTAATAACCAGCAGTTCGGACGAATTATTTACAACTGCTACGACGCCATCGATTTCGCCGCCGTAGGCAAACCTGTCGCCATGAATATTAAACTCGACCGATACTATCTGCTCCGGCGGAGTGAATTTCGGGACAAGCGATTGACCAAAGTTATTGTTCATTACGGTCAGAATGGATTCAGGGGCTATCGACGGAACATATTTCTGGCCCTGCTGGGCCAGAATTTCTTTTGCACGCTCGGCGGCGAACGAGCCGGGATCTTGCGCGATAGAGGACCGAAGAGATTCAATCGCCCGGGCATTTTGTCCCTGGGCCAGTTGAGTCAAAGCCAGCGCCAGCTCCGATATTTGGGTACGCTCATAGTTATCAATAAGCGGTTTGGCCGATTCGTATTCTTTATTCATTACGAGCGCATAAGCCAGCAAAGAAGCAGCGGCAGGCGATTTTTGCTGGGCGGCAAAAGCCTTGTTAGACCAGTCCAGCGCCCTGTCCGGAAACGGTATAACAAAACAATAGAGCCAGGCCATTTGCGTGGCGTCAACCCGCTGCAAACTGCCGCGGTTCAATTCTCCGGTACTATCGGGATTGGTATCCTGATTTTTCGCCAGTATCTGTCTGGCTTTTTGTTCGGCATCCTGAATTATCTGCGTCGCCAGTTGAGTGTCACCGATTTTTACTGCCGCCCTGCCGGCTATCGCCTCCAGCCGCAGGTCAAATATACCCGACTGCCGGATACGCAAAGCTATTTGCACACATTTGGATTGATTGTTCTTCGTATTGTAGCAACTAATCAACCACGGCAAATATATGCGGGCCGGAAGCACCTCAGAAGGATACAAATATGCAAATAATTCGGAACAGTATTCATAGGCCGCTTCGGCAGTATCGTAAAGCTGCAGTTCTTCAGCGCGTTGTGCAAAGGCAAAAGCCGCATCAATATCGACGGGATTCTCACGTAATGCCAGCCTCAGGCGTTCAAGATATAGTTCCGGCACAATCTGTTCGGGCGCAAGCTCGGCCAGCTTTTCGAATGCAAGCTTATTATATCTATTGTTCTTATACGCCTGCACAAGATAGAACTCGGCGGCTTCCAGTTCCGCCTTCTCGGCCTTCAGGATGCCGAGCAGTGTTGCCAGCTCGGAACCAAGAACAGTGTTGTTGTTGGCCAGAGAGCCCATCATCTGTTCGAGCATCTTCTCCCGCTCTTCAGGGGAACCGAGCCGCTCAAGCAGATAATTCACTCCCTTTTGTGCAACCTCAAGATCGGCGAACTCATCGACATACTGCAAAAGCAAATTATAAACCAAAGCGGAATAGTCACGTTCTATGTCACGGGAGGCCAGCTCAATCAATAAAGGGCGAACGGCGGCGGCGTTATTGTCAAGCTCCATCGCGGCTCTGAGGAATATTATCGCCTGCTCGAGCTCGGGGCCGTTTATATCCTCGGAATTAGCCAGCTCGTAAGCTATTTCATAAAATTTATAACTGACAGCGGGCGATAAAAGCATATCCGCCCTCGGCACCGAACCAGATGGATAAGTTAATCCGGAAATGTCTGGATTGCCCTGGGTTCTCATCAGCCCGTCTGATGAACCCTGAACCGGAACCGACAGGGAATGAAAAAGAAGCAGCACAAACGCCACAAAACACAATCTTCCGTGCATCCGTTTCTCCTTAAAAAAGTGCACAAGAACATACCCTTGTGTCACATTTCTTAAGACCGTCAAATTAACTCTTGTACTTATCAGGCTATTATATGTCAACTTTATTTTATCGTAAATGCGATTGCCCTCGTTACATAACAACAATCTGTTTTCACTATCAATTTCATTACATTTTAAGACAAAACTGCACTGTTACAGAGAGTAATATCAGCGTCCCTTTTTGCCGACAAACAGGGACAGCATCTCGATATGCAGCAGCTTCGCACACAAGACATACACGGCAACAGCCGACGGCACAACGACACCAAGCCTTAGCACGTTAAACAATCTGCCGTCAGGCAATCCTTTCATCAGGAATATAAAGGCGGCACCGACAAACCACATAACAGCAGTCGCAACAAGTGTCTTAACCAGAGTAACCGGCAGTCCATCCAAAATGGAATGGCCCAATCTGGTCCTGAGAACCAGAGTCAGGATTATTACCTGTATATACGCACACACCGCCGTTGACGCCGCAAGTCCGGCGCGCCCGAGGAACCAGATAAGAGTAAGATTGAGTAAAAAGTTCGCAAAGACAGCTATTAATGCACTTCGCATCGGCGTCTTCGAGTCCTGCATCGAGTAAAAAGCCCTTGCAAGAATCTGCTGGGCAAAATATGCACACAATCCCAGGGCATAGAAAAACAGTGTTGTCACTACCATATTCGTATCTGCGCCGGTAAATCTGCCATGTTCAAATGCGGCTGTAATTAGCGGCCTGGCAACCATTATCATCCCAATAGTCGCCGGCAGTGCCACGAAAACAGTTCCCCGTATTCCCCTGGATATGGTTATTCTTAACGCCGCTAAATCCTTTCTTGCAGCATCGGCACTCATTACCGGAAATATGGCGGTCGCCAGCGAAATCCCCAACACTCCCAAAGGCAGTTGGTAAAGACGCTGTGCGTAATACAAATGTGATACCGAGCCTCGCCACATCGGATACTGAATCTGAGCGCCCAAAAACTCGAAGAAACGCCCCTTTTCTTCGGAACCCGAAAACCACCATGCAATAAGGTCGTCGGCAAGGGTGTTTATCTGAGTCACCGTCAGACCCAGGATCATCGGCCCCATGAGCAGGAGTATCTTCTTGAATGACTCCGAATGTACATGCCAGGCCGGGCGAATCGAAATGCCTGAACGGCGAAGTGGTTGAATCTGTATCGCTATCTGCATCAGACCGGCAACCAGAACAGCAACAGCCACATAAAACAGTTGTTCCCTGCTGTTAAGCTTTAACAACCATCCGGTGAACAGAATCGTCCCGATAATGAAAATATTCAATACAATCGGCGCCAGGGCCGGTCGGGCGAAATGCCTGTGTACATTCAATATACCGGCCAGTATCGCGACCATACATACAAACAACATGTAAGGCAGCATTATCGAGCTAAGTGAAAGAATCAGTTTGGTCTCGCTCTTTTCGGCGAAAAGACCGTAGTAAAACCAGATGATCGCTTCGCCGAGTATAACCAAAGAGGACAAAATCACAAACAAAACCGTCACCACGGTATTAAGCAGCATCGCAGCCTTCTCGCGATCCTGATAAAGAACTTCACTGTAAATCGGAACGAACGATGCAGAAGCGGCCCCTTCGCCGAAAAGCCTTCTGCTTAAATTGGGAATTCTAAACGCGATAATCCAGGCATCGAGCAACCCTCCTGCACCGAAAAAATGCCCGTATGCAATGTCCCTCACGAGTCCGAAGATTCTGCTCAATGCCGTCAGAAATGCAATTTGTCTGAAACCTCTTATCATAAGAAAGTTCGGATATTTCCTTGTTTTTCCATCACGTTTTACGTGCCAGGCTGAAAGGCCTGCATCGCCCGATATTATTCAACAGCCCTATAGACATCATGCTGACCAGCAGGCTCGAACCGCCATAACTTACAAAAGGCAAAGTCAAACCTGTTATCGGCATTATCCCCATAGTCATACCAACATTGATAATAACCTCAACCACGAACGTCACAACAATACCAACCGCAAGCAATCTGCCGAACGGGTCGGTATTGTTGGCTGCAATCTCCAAACCACAACTAACAATAACAATATATAGCATAAACAAACCAAGACAGCCCCAAAAACCCCATTGCTGGGCAATGATTGCAAAAATAAAGTCGTTATGTCTCTCTTTCAAAAAGTTATATTTGATAAAGGGACCTTGCCGAAAGCCATACCCCCTGCCGGAATTTATTCCGCCGGAAGCAACGGCATATTTCGAGCGAATCAGATGCCAGCCCCAGTCATTCTTCCATTGTCTCTCGCTGAATCTCGTACCGACAAGAACCTTCCCCAGCCAGGGATGCAGCTCTGCTTTTTCACGAAACCAGTCGCTTTGTAATAATACACTGCTGATTCTGATTCTTTGATACGGCTGCATCTTGAACCACAGTAATGGGCTGACCAGAACCGCCATAAGGATTATAATTAAAAGATGTTTTACTTTCGCTCCTGCAACAAAGAGCATCGTAAAAAGAACCGGCATCATCAGTAAAACTGTCCCAAGGTCCGGCTCAAGCAGAATTAACACCATCGGTAGAAGGGTCAATACAAAAGGCCCTATAAGGGCGCGGAAATTACGGTAATTACTTCGATATCGTAAATACCAGGCCAGTGTCAGTATATAGGCAAGCTTAAAAAATTCAGAAGGTTGAATACTGGGCAGCCTGGGATGAAACACCAGCCAGCGATGAGCATGATTTTTCTCCGGTGCATAAGGTAATTGAACATATCGACTAATCAGCAAATAGGTCAAAGCTACCAAACCCAAAGCAAAAATCCAGTAGCTAACAACTCCGAATCGTCGGTAATTAACCAGATTCAAAATAATAAAACATGCCAATCCAATACCAGTGAAAATCATCTGCTTTTTCCAGTGATTCGCCAGATCCTCAGCATCACCGGCGGGGCTGGATTCGACAGGGTGACCGATAGAGTAAATAGTAATTATCCCAATGGCAATCAGTATTAAAGCTGCTGCCAGCAGACAAATCCTTACAACTACCAGACGTCCCTTCAAGAAGTTGTACATAATGCCAACATTATCACAGACCTGTCGAAAATCCATCCAAGAACTAAAAAATCACAAAAAAAAATGGATTTTTGTCTTAGAATCCCATTTCACAACAGATATTCGTCCATACCAGATAAACTTAAAAAATCGCAAAGACACATAATATTTATTGAAGAATTTTATTTATTACCTGTTTTTTCAAATGTGCCTATCCGAATGAGATAGGCCAAAGACACTATATATGGTTATATCGGCACGTGATCATTATATCAGATATGTGTTTCCTATCTTTAACTGGTATCTTGACTTATCATTAATAATATTATATTTTGGGTTTTGCCTTCGACGCCGACATGGCAGTAACTTTCCTTATTTTTCATAAATTAGGCAGACAAGGGCATCCAGGCAACGAATATAGAGGATCATTTTCTAATTTTAAGCAAATTTTACTTGAAAAACCTAAAAAGGTGTGGTAATATACACTAAATCTTTGCCAAGAAGAGTGTAAGCAAATTATTGCACGCTTTTTCCACCCATTGGTGAGAAAGGAGAAGGTTAAACAAGGGTAGTTAAATACTCCCGGCTGTTTGTATCAACTAACACGCAAGATTCAATTAGTTATAAGTATTTGTAAGATTTGTAAACATGCGTGTATTTTTATTGATTGAAAAGAAAAGAGAACCAGGATTGTGTAGATTATATTAATCTGCGAAGAAAAAGAGAAGAAAAGGAAGGAGTTGTAAAATGAGAAAGGTGTTATTCCCCCTGGTAGTGGTCCTGTTTATTACCCCGGCATTTGCCACTATCAACATAACTGTCGAGCCCCTCGGTAGCGGCGTTGCAGCGATAGAATATTCCGGAGACGAGTTAGCAAGAGCTTTCGCTTTGGATATCACAGTCGATGCCGGTACCATCGAGGCAATCGATGAGTTCAAGATTGGTGATGATAACGGCGGCTATGGGATTTTCCCCGCAAACTTCAGCCGTTACATCGTCATTCTCGATACCGGCGAGGTCGAGAGCTGGGACATCAGTAATTACACACCCGTAGCAGATGCCGACGACCCGGGTGCATTGGGTGGCCTGGGAACAAGCGGCATTACTATCGAAATGGGCTCACTCTATGAAACTCAGGCTCCGCCCCTGCAGGGCAGACTTTGCACAGTCACCTGCAGTGAATCATGCCTGTTGTCTGTCACCACAAATGCAACCCGCGGCAATGTAGTGCTTGAAAACGCTACCGAGGCGGAAGTTGATTTGAGCGGTGCAACAGATGTCCCGATTTCTGCCGATGCGGTTATAGCTTATACAGGCCCGCATCCGGAGCAGTGGGAAGCTGTGGGCAAGCCGGATTGCTGGGTCTCAAATGTAAATCCGAGACAATGCTATGGTGACGCAGACGGCACATCTCAGGGCAAGCAGAAATATTGGGTATCAACCAATGACCTGGACATCCTGATTGCAGCCTGGAACAAACCGTTGAGTGACCTTAGCGGCAATCAGATATGCGCCGACTTCGACCATATGTCTCAAGGCAAGCAGCAATACAGGGTATCCACCAACGACCTGGATATTCTAATTGCCAACTGGAACAAGGTTGATAGTCCTGCCGCGGATTGCCCGTAACAGAACTTTTAGGGATCGGTTATCGTCAATTTTCTGAGACGATGAAAAGGATATATTCCCCCTGTAAGGGAGTATATTAAAACGATAGAGAAAGGAGAAGATGATGAAAAGATTAGTGGCTTTGTTGTTGGTTTTCGGCATGGCCTCGGCTGCAAATGCTGTGTACCTTCAAGTCGATGGAGTTGCCACCGGTAATATAGAAATTGCCGAGGGTGTCACTTCGGTAATTACTATTGTCGGCGAAGATGCCTCAAGCTGGCTGGGTTATCTGATTATTGAAGAAGGGGGAACAGGTACGCTCAGCGATGTGACCCCTCTGGATGCGGCCGGAGACTGGGCGTCTGCCGAATCATATGAAGAGGCCGGATGGGGTGTCGGATATCAGCTTACAGCGGGAATGAGTCCGGGAAGTTCAATGCCTATATCCACAGGTTCTCAGTTCAATGTGAGCTATTCAGGCGGTATAGATGGCCAAACAGCCAGGATTTCATTGTTTATTGATGATTATACAACCCCGGTTGCTTCGGTGAATGTATCTATTATTCCTGAGCCGATTACTCTCGCATTGCTTGGTTTTGGCGCGCTATTTATACGCAGACGCAAGTAGTATATTAGAAGCGGTCATTATCTACAATTCGTTTATTAAAGAGACAAGCTTTCTCTTGCTTGTCTCTTTTTTTATTGTGACCGAGACGAATATTGCCTAAAATGACTGTTCCGTTATGTCATACCCGCGGAAGTGGGTATCCATTAATAATATCGAAGTAGTGGATTCCTGCCTGCGCAGGAATGACAATTTGTTAAATGTTAAGGTTCCTGTTATGAAGCGACTGTCGCTACTTCTCGTTTGTATATTTTCCTTTCTTTTGCTTAACGGCTGTTTGAACACTGCCGCAAACAAAAACGTCGAAGTAAAAGTCGATGGAAACGGGCAATTCCCGGCTTCTCTTGCCGGCAGATGGGAAACAGAGAACGGCGGATGGCAAATCGTTTTGGAGCCTGACGGTAAAATATCATCGGCGGTAGTGAGTTTGGGAAGGGTGACGTTAGTTCCGGGAAAAGTCACAACTATCCCGATGGAAATGGGCGGTAAAGGGTTTTTTAAGCCGGGCCTCTGGAC
>CAZMZR010000116.1:0-8746 GCA_964570855.1 uncultured Pirellulales bacterium | reverse complement strand
TAGTAACCGAACCGACCTCACATCGAAAATCGAACCGGTTGACTTCAAGGCCGGAATTATTGGTTAAAGGTAAACAATGAAGAACGAAAAAGAAGTACAAAAACCCTTCGGCAGTAAGAAAAAAACCACAGGATTGTCCCGTAGAGAGTTTGTCGGAACGGCTGTGAGCCTGGCGGCATTTACTTTTGTTCCGAGTCATGTGCTCGGATGGGCAGGGCGGGACTCGGCCAATAACAAGCTGAATATCGCCTGCATCGGCGTTGGTGGCATGGGGGCAGCCAATATTAACCAATGCAGCACCGAAAACATTGTCGCGCTTTGTGACGTTGACGACAAGCAGGCGGCGGAGACTTACCGAAAATATCCCAAAGTAAATAAATACAAAGATTTCCGTATCATGCTGGACAAAGAGGACAAAAATATCGATGCGGTGATCGTAGCGACGCCCGACCATACACATGCCGTAGTGGCCATGGAGTGCATCAGACGCGGCAAGCACATCTACCTGCAAAAGCCGTTGGCTCATTCGATTTATGATGTTCGTGCGCTGACCGAAGCGGCACAAAAAGCTAAAATCCAGACGCAGATGGGCAACCAGGGCCATTCGTCTAATGAGATTCGTATGCTCCACGAGTGGATCCAGGATGGTGCTATCGGCCATGTACGACAGGTATATGCCTGGACCGACCGGCCGGTGGGCGGCAATCCATGGTCGGACTTCCCCATGATGAAAAGACCGACAGAAAAACCACCCGTTCCCGAGACACTGGATTGGGACCTGTGGTTAGGTCCGGCACAGCATCGACCATATCATCCGATATACTGCCCCACAACATGGCGTGGTTTTTGGGATTTCGGCACCGGCCCATTGGGGGACATGGGTTGTCACATTATCGACCCTTCGTTTTGGGTATTGAAACTGTCTCACCCAACTCGGGTGGAAGCGACCACAACCCACTACGACCCCGAGGTGGCGGCCGAGACTTATCCGCGGGCCTCGATCATTCGATACGAGTTTCCCGCACGAGGTGAAATGCCGCCGGTAAAACTGACGTGGTTTGACGGACGGCTGCTTCCGCCAAGGCCAAAGGACCTGGAAGCCGGTCGCAAACTGGGGATTCAGGGAGCCTTGCTTGTCGGAGATAAGGGCACTATCATGCACGGCTCGCACGGAGCCAAGGCCCTGAGAATTATTCCCGAAGAAAAAATGCAGGCATACGAGCAGCCTGTAGAAACTCTGCAGAGAGTGCCGGGTGGCATGAGCGGTCATGAGCAGGACTGGATAAGGGCCTGCAAAGACGGCAAACCCGCCAGCTCGACTTTCGACTATGGCGGACCGTTGACGGAAATGATCCTGCTGGGTGTGTTAGCTATGCGGTTCAAAGACACACCGCTTGAATGGGACCCTGAGAAAATGAGAATCACAAATAATGAGCAGGCAAATGAGTACATAAATCCACCCTATCGCGATGGATGGACGCTCTAATTGCCGGATTCTATGAACGGGGCAAATATCGAGTTTTTTCAGGATTTTTTATGCTATTTTATCTCCAAATAACGTCTTAATGAAAAGGAGAACAGAAGTGTTCAAAGAAAGAAAGTTCGTTTTTAACGGGCTAGTGACTGTTTTTTGCTTATGCTGTACATTCCGGGCAAACACTGAAGCCGGCGGCCGGGAAAACTGGAAGCTGGGGATGCAGGCTTATTCATTCAATCGCTTTACATTTTACGAGGCGGTGGACAAAACCAAATCGCTCGGCCTGCACTATATCGAAGCATATCCGGATCAGGCTTTAAGCAAGGAAAAGCCCGATGTTAAATTCGACCATAATCTCTCTTCCGGTCAAAAACAGGAGGTTCTGCAAAAGCTTCGAGAAGCGGGAGTAAAACTTGTAAATTATGGCGTAGTGCCTCTGCCGAACGACGAGGCCCAATGCAGAAAAGTATTTAATTTTGCAAAAGAGATTGGCATCGAGACAATCGTTTCCGAGCCACCCAAAGAGGCATTCGACCTGATAGAAAAATTATGCGAAGAATATAAGATTAACGTTGCGATTCATAATCATCCCAAACCCTCGCCGTACTGGAATCCGGACACGGTACTGGAAGCCTGCCGGGGACGGAGCACGCGTATCGGAGCCTGCGCCGATACGGGCCACTGGATGCGTTCTGGCATTCAACCGATTGAGGCTTTACAAAAACTCAAAGGTCGAATAATCAGTCTGCACTTCAAGGACCTAAACGAGTTCGACAATCATGAAGCTCACGACGTGATATGGGGCACGGGAGCAGGTAACGCCGGGAAAATATTAACCGAACTTAGCCGACAGAACTTCAAGGGCGTTTTCTCCATCGAATATGAGTACAACTGGGACAACAGCGTTCCGGAAATAAAGAAGTGTGTGGAGTTCTTCAAAAAGACCTCAGCCGGGCTTAGCGACGCCGAATTCAAAGACGTCTTTAAGGCGGACCTTTCGAACGCCGTAATGCCGCCCGACTCCTGGTCTTTTGACGCAAACGGCGTCCTGTCACCCGAATCCGGCGCTCACGGTGACATCTGGACCAAAGAGCGCTACGGCAACTTCACGCTCGAACTCGATTTCAAGGTCCCTGAAGAAGGCAACAGCGGCGTCTTCGTCCGCACCGGAAGTATAGAGAACTTGATTAACACCGCCATTGAAATCCAAATCCACGCTACTACAGACGGAACAAAGCACGGCCAGTGCGGCGCTATATATGACTGTCTCTCGCCCTCAAAGACGGCCGTTAAAAAACCCGGCCAGTGGAATCACTATATCATTACCTGCCTGGACAATAAGATATATGTAAATCTCAATGGCGAAGATATTATCGATATGGACCTGGATCTCTGGACCGAACCTCATAAAAATCCTCAGGACACCGAAAATAAGTTCCCCACCGCCTATAAGGATATGCCACGTGAAGGACATCTCGGTTTCCAGTTTCACGGCAATCCCGTCTGGTTCAGGAATCTCAAGATCAAATCTTTCGACTGAGACTAAACGTAATAATGATTCTGCCTTGTATCAAAATAACATAAAAAATTTGCAACCGAGTGACACTAAGACGCACGGAATAGAGCTGAAAAACGAATAAAAGCAGACTTGACAGTAACAGGCCCGCCTGCTATAGTGCAGGCCCTAAAAAGGCATGTATAATTTTTAAGTTTTTGGAGTTAAGCAGAGCAAATGAATAATCAAAAAACAAAAAACGGCATAAACAGACGTGAGTTTCTCATTTCTACAGCGGCCGCGGGAGCAGGCCTGGCATTTTCATCGCTTCCTCTCAGGGCCAACAATAAAGCAGAAGATATAAACGTGGCCCTGCTCGGAGCCGGTGCTCAGGGGCAGGTCCTGATGAATGCCTGCCTGAAAATACCGGGTATTCGCTTCAAAGCAGTCTGTGATATCTGGACAGATTACAACCAAAAACGGGTCTCACGCCTGCTCAAGGCTTACAAGCACGAATCTAATACGTACACGGATTATCAGGACATGCTCGATAAGGAAAAAGACCTCGATGCAGTTATAATAGCCACGCCGGATTTCTGGCATGCACGGCACACAATCGCCTGCCTCGAAGCCGGACTGCATGTCTATTGCGAAAAGGAGATGTCCAATACACTCGAAGACGCAAAAAAAATGGCCGAAGCTGCGAAGACAACCGGCAAGCTCCTGCAAATCGGTCATCAGCGCCGCAGCAATCCCAGATACAGGCACTGCTACGATAAGCTGGTCACTGAAGCGAAACTATGCGGGCGGATCACCACCATCAACGGACAATGGAACAGAAGCAAAGCGGCGTGCGAAGATCTGGCCTGGCCGAAAAACGCCCCCATTGATGACGCCACTTTGAAAAAGTACGGATTTGAGTCAATGCAGCAGTTTAGAAACTGGAGATGGTACAAGGGCCTGGGAGGCGGACCGATTGTTGACCTTGGCTCGCATCAAATCGATATTTATAGCTGGTTCCTTGGGGCAAATCCAAAATCCGTAATGGCCAGCGGCGGCATCGATTACTGGAAGGACCATGACTGGTACGACCATGTCATGGCTATTTATGAATACGAAACTAAACAAGGTATTGTCAGGGCGTTTTATCAGACAATCACAACAAACAGCGGACAGGGTTATTACGAGCAGTTTATGGGTGACGAAGGGACATTGTTGATTTCAGAAGCCGCCGGGCGCGGCACTGTATATCGGGAAGTATGGGTCCCGGCGGAGAACTGGGATAAATGGGTCAAGGCCGGCTATATAACAGCGATTGAAGCGGAACCGGCCGAACCAGCAGCCGCCGGTGTTGTGCTCGATGTACGCGAGTCACCAACGCCGCCCAGTTACGATATCCCCGTGACATTAGGCGACAAGCCGTACCACCAGCCGCATCTTGAGAATTTCTTCGATGCGATACGCGGCAAAGCCAGTCTTAACTGTCCCGCCGAAATCGGTTACGAAACCGCCGTCACCGTACTGAAGGTTAATGAAGCCGTAGCTGCCGGGAAAAAACTGGACTTTAAGCCGGAGGATTTTACGGTTTAGTGATTTACAGGCATAAACAAAAGGATTGACTACACCTTGAACAATGGGTTGAAATTAACAGGCTTTTTGTGTTTGCTGGTATTGAGCGCTTGCGCTTTTGCCGTGGAGACCGAGTTAAAACTGCTCGGCGATGAAAGCGACGGCAGCATGTCACCACCACCTCACCTTATCCCCGTATATGCCGAGAGCGAAACCGGAGAAAAGGGCGAGCAAATAACACCCGATATGGAATTTCCGATGCCTTTTTCAACGCGCTGGTCATGCAGCGACTGCCACAACTACAATCTGGTCAAAAAGGGGTGGCACTTCAACGTAATGGACTCCAACGTCCCTCCCGGCAGGCCTGGCGAACCGTGGGTGTACTATGATCCCGGGCTGTGTCTTCAGATTCCGCTTTCATATCGCCGCTGGCAGGGGACTTTTCGACCGGAGCAGATTGGACTTTCAGAGTACAAATTCACAAAGATATTCGGCAGACATACCCCGGGCGGCGGTCCCGGCGAGGTCGATACAACCGAAGCGGATGAAATCGGCCGACAACTTCTTTCCGGCAAACTTGAAATAAACTGCCTTGCATGTCACAACGCTCATTACGGCCAGGACATGGGTGGCCTCAGCGGCTACGCCGTTCAGGTCTCTCGCGAGAATTTCCGGTGGGCTGCGGCTGCTTCATGCGAATTCGCCACCGTAACAGGTTCGGCGTCTCAAATGCCGATGACTTACGACCCGTTTATGCCCGATCCGGACCAAAAGAACGCTCCAACCGTCAATTATCATAAAGAAGCATTCAATGAAAATGACGAAGTGCTTTTTCAGATAGTCAGGGAAGTGCCAAATGAGCGATGTTATTACTGCCATTCCGATTTGTATCAGGGCGCAGAAGAAAAAACAGAAAAATGGACACAAGATGAGGATATACATCTGACGGCGGGACTAAAGTGTGTTGACTGTCACCGTAACGGCGTCGATCATAACATCATCCGAGGATATGACAAAGAGACGGATATTTCAGAGAACCCCCTGGTTGCAACGAGTACATGCGAAGGTTGTCACCTGCCCGAAGGCGAGGACGAACCGGAGGCCGGTCGGCTCGGAGCACCAGTTCCGACACATCCCGGAATTCCAACCGTCCATTTTGACAGACTTACCTGCACCGCCTGTCATTCCGGGCCCTGGCCCGGAGAGCAGACTACTCTGACCAAAACATCGCGTGCTCATCGTTTGGGCACGCCAAACGTTAACAAGGCTGCGGAGGGATTACCTCATGTTATCTCACCTGTCTTTGCCAGCCAGGGACAAAACGGCGCCGGATATAAGCCCGAGCTTTTAGCTACAGAAAATGGAAAAATAGCACCGTATAAAGTTTTATGGCCGGCTTACTGGGGAATTATTGAGCAGGACAATGTCGAGCCTGTTGAACTTAGCGTCGTAGAGAAAGTTATCGGTGGTGCTTTTGCCGATATCGAGCTTGCCGCTACAGGTGATTGGCCCCAAATAAATAAAGAAATGATAGCAGAGGCAATAAAGGCCCTCAGCGAAGCCGTCGCCGGCAGGGCGGTTTACATAGCAGGGGGTAAACTATACAGCACTGACGAATCGGGGAATCTCGTTGAGCAGGACAACCACCCGGCGGCCGAACCTTATTTGTGGCCTGTCGGCCATAACGTCAGGCCTGCAGCCCAGGCGCTGGGCGTTCGCTATTGTACGGATTGCCATGCTACGAATGCACCTTTCTTTTTCGGTGATATCAAAATCGATTCTCCCATTGCTGCCGAACGAGATTCTCTTAAAAGAATGATTGAGTTCCAGGACATCAGTCCATCTTATGCCTGGGCGTTTGCCGCCTCGTTTGTGTTCCGTCCCTGGCTAAAGATTGTTGCCATCGGTTCATGTGCGGTTATGGCCGGAGTTCTGTTGTTATACGCACTAAGAGCACTGGCCTGTATTATCAAGGCGTTGGCCAGTGAAAATAAATAGTTTTCTATAAAATACAAGTAAGTGATATGTATCGTACTATTTCTATAATAGCTTTTCTTATCACCCTCGGCGGGATTGGCTTGAACTGTTTTCTCCGACCCTGCAAAGAATGCTGGCGGCATCCCCTGAAGAAACTTGTCCAGCTTTTTACGATGCTTTTTATCGAGCAAAAGCTCAGCCCGGCAGGAGTCTTCAGAAAACTCGTATATTTACTGGCATTACTTTGCTTCGTAGTGCTGGCAATCACCGGTTTTTATCCCACTCTGGTTCTGGGTGAGCACATCTCCGGATACCTTTTGATGATTCATGCAACTTTTGCACCAGTTCTTGCTATCTGTCTGGCCGTCCTGGCCGTTATGTGGGCGCGTAACTGTCGCTTGAACAGTAATGATTGGCCGTGGTTTCAACGTATTGTGCAGCGCGTCACTTTAGTTCAAAGCGCTGATGAAGAAATATCCTGTAAAAGCTGCATCGGGCAGAAAATTGCTTTTTGGCTGATTATATTTCTGGCACTGCCGTTAATCTTGTCTTCCGTTTTAAGTATGTTCCCATATTTCGGTACATACTGGCAGGAACTTCTTTTAAGTTTGCACCGTTACACAGCCCTGGTATTCGCACTGGTTGTCATTGTGCATACTTACCTGCTAATTCGGCCTAAAATGTAACAGCAAGCTTGAACTGCCTTTGGCATTGAACGTGTCTTTTCGAGTTTATTCCTTTTGTACAAGATATTTTGATTATCATGGACATATCTGGGATTAAACCGATAGAATATCGAATATAAAGACTCAAGAGTGCGTTTATCTCTTCAATGAAAGGACTTTTTGAAAGGAGAGTAAAATGGAAAAAATTGTAGCTCTACTGTGTGTTTTCGGCCTGGGCATGTGTTTTTCACTTCTTGGTTCCATCAGTGTCAAGCTAATGCCACGCCTGAAAATCGATCAGGGCAAGTTCGGCTCTCTGATTTCAGCGTTTATGTTGACATGTCTTATCGCTTCACTGATTATGGGAGTAGTTGTAGATAAGATAGGCTATAAACCGGTGGCTATCTTCGGATTTATAGCGACGGCGGTATGTATATTTATTCTTGCGCGGGGCAAAACATACGGGACGGCCCTTTTGCCCTGTCTGTTGCTCGGCTTCGGAGCTATGGCACTAAATACCGCGGGAAACACGCTTATACCTGTCGTATTATTCGGCGGGGAAAATCCCGCCGCAGCGAGCAATCTGGGTAACGTATTTTTCGGGCTTGGTCTTTTTATCACGCCGCTGATTGTAAGCTTCCTTTTTAGAAAAACCACTTATGAAAACGCGATATCAGTTCTGGCGATTATCGCGGTCGCCCCCGTTGTCTTAGCTGTGATAGCAAAATACCCACAAGTACCGGCCGGCTTTGCCATTTCCGATGCGGTGGGACTGCTCAAGGAACCGGCTATATTAGTAGCTGCTCTGGCTTTGTTCTGCTATATCAGTCTGGAATCTTCTTTCTGCAACTGGCTGCCGCCATACAGTAAGGAAATAATAAGCAGAGACCTTCCAGGCCTGGATGGCTCGGTTATAGATGCCACATCCCAGCAGATGCTCTCAGCTTTTGCAGTAGCTATGATGGCCGGACGACTGATATCAAGTCAAATCGGCAATATTACTGCATACGGGGGCTGGTATATCGCCGGTGCTGCGCTAATAGCAGGATTAATCATTCTGGCGATGGGAAAAAGTGGAGCAATCTGGACCAGCGCTCTGGCCGCCTGTGCAGGCTTTTTCTTCGCCCCGTGCTTTCCTACAATCGTAGGTGTAACATTTGCAAAGTTCAGCCCGGAGATATACGGCAGCGTTTTCGGTATCATATTTGCGGTGGGCCTGCTTGGCGCGGTAATTATTCCCAAGGCAATCGGTAATCTGGCAAAAGGCTCCTCAATTCAAAAAAGTCTGAAACTGCTTATTCCGATTTGTGCTGCCCTGGTTGTATTGGCTCTTATTTTAGGAAGACTCTAATAAAACATATAAACATTTAACTAAAAACAATCATAAAGAATAACCAAAGCAGGGATTCGCTAATACCGGATTCCTGCTTTTTGTTTATGCTTTTTAAACAATTCTGTTTGAAGATAAGTATAGCAATAACAATTTGTTAAGTTTTGCGCAAATCCGATATAATACCAAGGGTCTTAAATAAATTCGCTTTCGACATATTTTGTCCTGCAAAT
>CAZMZR010000115.1:0-8965 GCA_964570855.1 uncultured Pirellulales bacterium | reverse complement strand
AGCCCCCAGACCTGCTCTGGGGGTTGACCGTGGCCGGAGCGGCCACGGCTAAACAAACAAAGATATATCAATCGTGTCTTAATGCAACGACAGGATCGACACGGGCCGCTCGCAAGGTGGGATATATCCCCGAGACCAGGCTGATGAATATCGAGAAAACAATCGCCCCTAAGCACAGCCACCAGGGAAAACTGAAATAACTCATATAAGGAGTACCATACCTGACTGCAAAGGCATTGATAACGGCGTTAATGATAACACTTACAATCCAGGCTAAGGCAAGCCCGAATAGGCCTCCCATGAAACCGATGACCCCGGATTCGAAAAGGAATATCTTCTTTACGTCCCTGTTACTTGCACCGACGGCCTTCATGATTCCGATTTCCTTGTATCTTTCCAGGATAGACATCACCATCGTGTTGATGATTCCCAGCGAAGCGACAACAATCCCTATCATCCCGACGGCGAACAAAAACAAGTCCATGAATATAAAAACGGTATTTATTTCTTCGACCTGGTCTGTAAGAGAGAATGTATTAAAACCCATCTCTTTGACCCGTTTCCTTACAGGCTCGACATATTTCGGCGAAACCAGCTTGATTCCAGCCGCGGGATATCCCTGTGACTGGTTAGCCGATACGAATAAATCGGATATATTTGTCAAAGGTATCTTTTTCATTCTTTTGGAAGTGCCGTATGGAATACAAACATCGCTTCGCATCAGCGTCGGACCGCCCATTCCCATTCTCTCGGTCACACCTGCAATGGTAAAGGTGTATGTTTGCCTGCTAAAGGGCAGTCCCTTTCCGCCGAGAAATGACAGAAGGTTCGGCAAATTAGCGAGGCTAAAATCGATTGCCAAAGTGGAAACCTCTATTTCCTGACCGACAACTTCTTCCGGCTTTTTTATTTCCATACGATGAAGCAGAGAATCACTTATTACCAACGAATTTGCATCGTCGGATGTATAGAACGTCCCCGCCCTGAAGTTCATAATCCCGGATTGGCAAATCTTAGCGGGCAGAACCTGTATCAGGCTGTATTCTTCATCGTCTCGGAATCGAATCATGGCGGGAAAACGCATCTCCGGAAAGGCCCATTCCACACCTTCAATCTTAGTCAGTTCGAGAAGAAAATCGTCATCCAAATTTCGATTCCGTTGGCCTGTCTCCCCCTGAGAGTTGGGGTCCTGTGAGGATTGACCGCTTCGGCCGTTTTCCGAACGTGGAAAAACACCGAGATAGTTAAAAAGCTCAAGTTTGTTGAAACTATCGGTCATGTTCTTTTGCATTCCCTTACCGAAAGCAAACATGCAAACCAGAGCACCGATTCCTATAACTACCCCGAATGTAGTCAGGAAAGTGCGCAGCTTCTTCTTGCACAGGTTGGAAAACGATTGCTCTATATAGTCGGAAAATCTCATAAGTTTTTATCAGTTGTTTCCTGTTCGACAACTTTCCCGTCGCACATCCGAATAATATTATTGGCGAATTCGGCAAGTAAATTCTCTTCATGTGATATCATTATCACAGTTAAGCCCTTGTCTTTATTCAATCGGGCCAAGGTCTGTACAATCTGGGCCGAGGTTTTGCTGTCAAGATTGCCTGTGGGTTCGTCGGCAAGAAGAAGCTTCGGTCGATTAATCAAAGCGCGAGCGATAGCCGCTCTTTGCTGTTCGCCGCCGGACAATTCGGACGGGCGATGGTCCTTTCTTTCATATAGGCCGACCAAATCGAGTATTTCAGCCGCCCGCTCGTTTCTTTCTTTCTTCGGCACATCGGCAAAGAGTAAAGGAAAAGCCACATTTTCCAAAGCACTATAGGATGAAATAAGATTGAATGACTGGAAAATCATACCGACCTGATAACGCCGATAAAGGGCCAGCTCTTCAGGGTCCAGTTCGGAAATTAATCTGCCCTGAAATTTAATAGTACCCGATGAGGGCCTGTCCAATCCGCCCAATAGATTCATCAGGGTGGATTTACCGGAGCCGGAAGGGCCTGTTATTCCCTGGAACCGACCTTCTCGGAGTGAGAGATTCACGTCTTTGAGAGCAACAACTTCAATCCTGCCGGACGAATAGACCTTTGTTAAATCTTCCGTTTCGACAAAGATATCAGAATCCATACTTATTCCCGCCGGTCGCAATGGTCGTCTGTTCCTAATTGCTCTTTTTCTCCAGAATCGCTTCGATTTCATCCATCGTTCGATTCATAACTATCATCGTTTTTTTGAACGGCTCAGGACTTGTCATATCCACTCCCGCCTTTTTCAAGAGTTCGATCGGATAATCCGAACCTCCCGAAGACAAGAATTTGATATACCTTTCGACCGCACCTTCTTCTTTGCTCAACACTATTTCGGATAACGCGGTCGATGCAGTGAATGATGTCGCGTACTGATACACATAGAAGTTGTAATAAAAATGCGGGACGTATGCCCATTCCACCTTATACAGGTCATCGATTTGACAGATTCCCTTTTCGTGGCCGTAATATCTCTTCAGGATATCGGCGTACATTTCGTTGAGAACGTCCCCGGTAAGGGGTTCTCCGCGTTCGGCTTTTTCATGAATGCGCAGCTCGAATTCGGCGAACTGGGTCTGACGAAAAACCGTGCCTTTGATTCCATCGAGGTAATTCATAAGCAAAGACAAGCGGGTGTCATCATCCTGGATTTCTTCGAGCATTTTGTGAATCAAAAGGGCCTCATTGAAAGTGGAAGCCACTTCGGCCACAAATATAGAATAATCGGCCGTGGGATAAGGCTGATTCTTGTTGGCGTAATAGCTGTGCATTGTATGGCCCAGCTCATGGGCAATCGTACTGACATCGTCGTACTGACCGTTGTAATTTAAAAGGATATATGGATGAACATCGTATGCATTGCCGTTGGAATAGGCGCCGGCACGCTTGCCCGGAGTGGGATAAACATCGATCCATCGTTTCTCGAATGCCTCCGCAACGACCTTTTGATAATCCTCACCCAACGGAGCCAACGAATCGAGAATAAGCTCTCTTGCCTGATCATAAGTGTACTGCAAGTCTATTCCCTTGACCACCGGGGCATACACATCCGAATATTTCAACGTCTCAACATCCAGCATTCGCTTTTTCAAATCCAGATAACGATGAAACGAATCGAGATTATCGGTGACATTTTCAATCAGGGCCATATAAACTTCGATTGGAATATTGTCCTGATCCAGCGCGCTGTGCAGCGAAGATTCATAATTGCGAGTGCGGGTGTAAAACATGTCCTTTTTAACATTCGCATAAAGCTGCGTTCCGAAAGTGCCTTTGAACTTATTAAATACTTCCCAGAACGCCTGGAACACGGCTTCTCTGTCACTACGATTAGGCAAGGCCCGATAGCGGGCGTATCCGGCCTTGGTCAGTTCAGCATCGGTACCGTCGCTCAATTCGATTTTAGGGTATGGCAACTCCGCATTACTGAAGACGCTATAAATCGAGGACGGCCCATCGGCCAACAGGCCCGCTTCGGCCAGAATCTTTTCTTCCTTATCCGATAATGTATGAGGCTTCATTCTGAGTATATCATACAAAGGCATCTTATATATTTTCAGTCCCGGTTCCTGCTCAATGAACTTATCGATTTTCTGCTTGTCCATCGCGGCTATCTCCGGCGTGATAAATGACGACTTGGAACTGTAATCGGTGCCGAGCTGCTGCATTTCCTGCTTCATCGCCAGAAATTTCGAGTCGCGCAAGTCTTCATCGGATTTCATCGATGCGTAGCTGAACAAACGTCCGAACTCTTTCGAAATGTCGGTGTTGAACTCGAGACAAGCCAGTAACTCGGATGCGGATTCGGCCAGCTTGCCTCTATACTTTTCCACTTCATCAAACCGAGCTACGAGTTTTTCCTTGGCCTGCCTCCAGGCCTGATCCGTCTCGTAGAGATCCTCCAGTTTCCATTTATGCTCAGCCGGGACTTCCGACCTCTCACGAGTTTGAGATAAAACCTGATTTTGAGAAAGTGCAGTAATTAGTGTTAATACTGCGATGAACACTTTTAAATACTTACACATAATCGATCCCTTATAAAAACATTCATGGTCATCCATTTAAAACTTAGTTGCATACGAATTTCTATACAGAGTGTAATATTCTAAGGTCCATTGTTAGTGATTGTCAATCATACAATTCGGAATCTGAAAGCAGAGCGTTTTTGAGGGAAATAAATGCACCGGCAGGCTGAACATTTATGGCTTTATCATACCGCTAAAAATCCGAATGTCATCAATAAGGCCGGAATAGAAATCCTCCGCACCAAGCGTGCTTCCGGCTCCAAAAAACAACCCTCCAGTTGAAGCCTCCAAAGCGGTTATAAGGGAATCATCTTTAGCGACTTCCGAATTATCAGAATAGAGGTATCGCTGTGACCCGTCCCATACAAAAGCAATATGGTGCCATCGGCCGTCGGTGACAAGGAATTGCGAAGTCAGCGATCTGCCCGATCGGCCGGTTGTCCTCAGATCGGTCATTAATGTGCCATCAGATGGATTCACTGAAAGCCAGCTCTTGCCATCTGCCTGAGAGACAATGACCTGCCCTGCCGCCTCTGTCTTGATCCATACAAAGATACTAAAAGGACTATCGGCCGGGTTCAAAACAAAGTCCGTACTCACATAATCATCAGTTCCGTCAAACTCCAGTGCCCCGGCTATCCTGCCATTTTCAGGTTGCCAGATTGGCCCGCCATGCAATGTGCCATTAATACCGCCAATATTGTCAATAGCAATGTTACCCTCTGTTTCATCGAGCTTCCAGTGTGCTATCAAAGGAGCATCTTCCAGCCAGCTATTGGAACTTATTGTTTCGCCTACTTCCATAATCTTCACACGGCACTGGGCCAACTCGGCAAATTCCAGGGCGTCACTTAGAGTCCCGATATTTCTTCCCCAATGATATGGTATGGCTAAATCCGGTTTGATATACCCGGTTGCCTCGGCCGCCTCTGCAGCATTCATTGTAGATACACCTCCGGCGGGTAATATGGCCACGTTAATATCTTCAAGAGCTTTCATTTCGTCCGTCAGGTCGGTGTCACCGGCACAATATATCCGCTGCGAACCGATTTTTATTATAAACCCAACCCAGTTATTTGCCTTAGGATGATTCGGCTTGTTTGTATTGTAAGCCGGTACGGCGGTGATGTGAACACCATCTGTTTCGATTATCTCACCAGGCAAAATCGCCTGACCACTGCCGAAACTGGTAATAACGCTGGCGGCAGCGATTAGTTTTGTTTGCGGCCCTGAAACCTTCGCTATGTCCGACACTGAATAATGGTCGCTATGATTATGAGTGACAAGCACCAGGTTTGCATCACCCGGTGACTCGGTTAAATACACCGGATCTACATATATCACCATTTTCTCCGTCCAGATTTTGACACTCGCATGGCCCAGCCACTGTATATATACAATTTCCCCATATTCTGTGAGCCAATTCTCAGCCAAAATTGCAAAATCCTTCCAGTCAATGATCCCGTCTCCTGCTGCAGGAGCAATATCAAAACGCAACTCATCCTGTAGCCAGTCGCGTGCAAATAATGAATAATCCGTAAAATCTACAATCCCATCCAGATTAAGATCAACTAATCTCTGCGTTGCACCCTGTGATATGCCGGTGAATCCTAAACTGCATATTAAAATGATTAAAACAGTAATGCTGAAAACAACTATTTTTTTCATCACTCCACTCTTTGCCAAAATTTATATTTCATAATACACAACAGATTTGAAAAATCTTCCGCATTAAGATTTATAGAAGTCCATAGATAATAAAAAGGTAAGCATACACTCCCCTGTTGTTCAGGTCTTTAGGTGTATTAAAATATTACATTTATCATACATTCTTCCATCTAAATGTCAAGAGAATTACGAATCAAGATGTACTTTTAAGATGCTGCTGTGACCAGATAGCAAGAGCCGAACCTGCCAATAGAACTACACCGAAAAACAATTGCACAAGATTTAACGACTCGCCGTAAATAAAATAGGAAATAGCAAGAACGATAAACGGCTGCGCCAATATCACCAGAGCCGGTATGGTGGCTCCTATACGCCTTATCGCAGCATAGTACAACACATGAGCCAACGCTATACATAAGATGCCGGAAACGACAATACAGCCCCATTGCAAGGGACCTATCCGCATGCAGTCGGTCGGATTTCCAAATAAAAGCGTAAGTATAAAAAGCCCTGCAACCGTATATATGCTTATCACCGAAAAACCATGCGATGAGTCGATGTCCTTAAATGCAATCCTCACAGATATTGTATATACCGCCCACATAAAGGCCATTGCAAATGCAAGAGCTATACCGGTCATAGTTTTTAGAGTGGCGAAATCCTCCTTGAAATACATTACGCCCAATACTCCTGTTGCTGAAAGTATCAATCCGAACCAGAAACGTTTGCTCCCGGCCAACGGCCTTTCATCCGGAAAAAATATGAGCGAAAAACCCGCTATCCAGATGATGTTCGTTTTAGTCAACAGAACCATAAAAGCCGGGCCGATATAATAAAAAGCACCGGCGTAAAAACTCTGCATGGCAAGATTCGCCACAGCCGGCACAACAGCTTTTCGCCAGATCCTTCGATCAAACCTTTTTGTCCTTACGGCGAAAAAAAGGAACGGCAGCCAGAACAAACAAGCCACCGAGTAACGTAGCAGATTTTGGGTCCAGGAATCCAGATACCCTGTCAGGTATGTAACGAAGATCGGCCCCAACGACCAAAAAGAAACGGTGCCGATCATGGCCAGGGTTGCCGAAAAATCCACTTTTCGAATGTCACTGTATTTTTTCAATAAGAACCGCAGACCTTATTTAATACCTGGTTACCTAACATAACATTTCGATAGCTATCTTTGCGACCTCCCGGCGAGCCTCTTTATCCGCCAACGGCTCAACTAACCGGATGAGCGAACTGCTGATTTGTGCCAGCTTACTTTTGTCTTCCATGAGCAGTTCGATACGGTCGGTAATCGGTTCAATCGAACTAAAATAAGGCATAAATTCCGGTACTAATTCCCGACCGGCCAGAATATTTACCAACGACAGGTATTTCGTTCTAATGATCAACCGCCCCGCCAGATGCCACAGAATCCTGCTGGATTGATACATAATTACCATCGGGCACCCCACTGCCGCCACTTCCAGGGTGGCACTGCCGCTGGCCACTATCGAAAAATCAGCCGCCGCCGCGGTATGATGAACCGAATCAATGCTGTAGTGACATTCGAACCCGGGAATCTGCTTGGCTTTTAATATCTCCTGCCGCTCGGAATCCACAGCAACAGTGACAAATTCGGCATCAGGGCATTTCATCTTCAACTTCATTGCTATCTGCTGCATCGGAAGCCACAACGAATCGATCTCAGCGGCCCGCGAGCCGGGCATTAGTGCGATCTTTGCATTCTCCGGCTTGAAATCGATATACTTTTTGGATTTAGCAGAATCAATATCCAATTTATCCAAAAGGGGATTACCCACAAAAACCGTATCAATATTCCTCTTGCCGAACCATTCCTGCTCGAATGGCAATATACAGCAAAGTCTGTCACAGCTTTTACGCAATTTTCCAATACGCCAGCGCCCCCAGGCCCAAAGCTGCGGTGCGACATAAAAAAGCGTTTTTATTCCCGCTCTTTTTGCAGCTCTTGCTATATGAAAATTAAATGCAGGTGAATCACAGACAACAACCAAATCAATTTTATTGCCTATAAGATAGTGTTTTATGCGTTTTATGAGCCTGTAGAAATGAACTACGTGACTAAAGGCCTTGTAAATCATTACCGCTTTGCCGGAAGTAACCTCGAGCAGTTCACAGCCTGCATCGGCCATCTTCGGCCCCCCTACTCCCACAAATTCAATGTCGTAACTACTTTCTCTTAAGGCAGTTATCAAGCCGGCACAGTGGGCATCGGCGCTCGGCTCAGCGGCACTGATAAAAATCCGATACTTCTTCTTTTGCCCGGGCATAGGCGTCTTTGTTAACAAGATTTCATCGAAACAGCAATATTTATTTCCCTGCTCCTAAATTTAACTTTGCTGTAAAAAATGAATCTATTTGATTTTGGGAAAAAACAAACAAATATACTATCAAATTAGTAGAATTAATTGATTAACGGATTAACTTATAGGATCATCTAAAGAAGAAAGGAGACAAATTATGAGCAAGCTGTTATATATCCAGGCATCACCGAGAGGCAAGCTTTCGTATTGTATTCGCGCCGCCGATGCATTCATTGATGCATACAAAAAAGAGCACCCGGACGACCACATAGTGACATTAAACATCTTTGACGAAAAGATTCCCGCCTTCGACGGTTTCGCTGTCCAAGCCAAATATGCGGTTATGCACGGCAAGGAACATACGAAAGAGCAGCTCAAGGCATGGCAGAACGTCGAGAAGTTAATTGAGCAATTCAAATCCGCCGACAAATACGTCCTCGCCGTCCCCATGTGGAATTTCAGCATTCCATACCGGCTCAAACTGTATATCGACAACCTGATTCAGCCGGGCTATACATTCACTTACAGCCAGGAAAAAGGTTACGAAGGCCTTGCCGGCGGTAAGCCTTTTCTGGTAGTTTATTCGCGAGGCGGCCAATACCAGGCCGGCAGCGGAGCCGAAGCCTTCGACCTGCAGAAAAAGTACGTCGAGTTAATACTCGGCTTTATCGGTTTTGAGGATACTAAATCCGTCATAGTTGAACCGACTTTACAGGGCGGCCCCGATATCGCGCAGGAAAAACTTGCCGACGCCATCAGGCAGGCCGGACAAATCGCAGTTGACTTCTGAGATTCAATATCGCTGCAATTGCTGAAAAAAGGCTCGACAATTCGGATAAAAAACACATATAATGTCGGAAGCCTAATGGTTCTTTGCGCCCGTAGCTCAATTGGATAGAGTCGCGGACTTCGAATCCGA
>CAZMZR010000114.1:0-9012 GCA_964570855.1 uncultured Pirellulales bacterium | reverse complement strand
TGCCGTTGAAGTGACAACAACTCAGGAAAAGAAAAAACGATACAAAACCGCTAGGGATGAATTTAACAAATTAGAGAAAGAGCTTCAGGCGAATAATCCCAGGCCGGTTGTCTGGAAAAAAATCAGGACAGAGGGTTTCGGAGTCGGCAGGAATCTGCGTTTCGGCGACCTCGATAACGATGGTGTCATTGATGTGCTCATCGGCCAGGTGCTTCATCACGGCCCTAAGGACCGGAACAGTGAATTAAGCTGTTTGACCGCTGTGACCTTCAATGGCAGGCAACTCTGGCAGATCGGACAGCCTGATTTATGGAAGAATCATCTGACTAATGATGTGGCTTTTCAGATTCACGATATTGACGCAGACGGGAAAAACGAGGTTGTTTACTGCAGGAATTTTGAAATTATTGTCGCCGACGGTGCAACGGGAACAACGAAATATAAGGCACAGACACCTTTGACTCCCGGCGGCAAGCCCTATAAATCAGAGTATAATATCTTCCCCCGCATACTTGGCGACTGTATCTATTTTTGCGACCTGAGCGGCAAAGGATACGACGGCGATATCATCTTTAAAGATCGTTACCGATATCTTTGGGCGTTCAGTGACAAGCTGGAGTTGTTGTGGCACGCCGAATGTAATACGGGCCATTATCCGTTCGCTTATGATGTGGACGGCGACGGCAAAGATGAGCTGATGATGGGATACACTCTGTTTGACGATAACGGCGAAAAATTATGGACTCTGGATGATACCATAACCGACCATGCCGACGGTGTAGCTATCCTGAAATTCCGGCCGGATTCGGATTTGAGATTGTTGTGTGCCGCAAGCGACGAGGGAATATTCTTCACGGATATGAAAGGGAACATCTTAAAGCATCACTATCTCGGCCATGTTCAGAATCCCGCCGTGGCGAATTTCAGAGACGACCTGCCGGGTCTGGAAACGGTGACTATCAATTTCTGGCGTAATCAGGGCATTGTTCAATATTTTGACGCCGATGGTAACCTCTATTACAGTTTCGAGCCGAATCAATATGGAAGCATGTGCCTGCCGATCAACTGGACGGGCCGATCGGAGGAATTTTTTGTACATAATCCGAATGTGGACGAAGGCGGAATGTATGACGGCTGGGGGCGGAAAGTCGTTGAGTTTCCCGACGACGGCCATCCGGATATGTGCAATGCCGTTTTGGATATCACCGGTGACTGCCGGGACGAGGTGGTTGTCTGGGATCCGAAGGAGATTTGGGTATATACACAGGACGATAATCCCAGGCAGGGTAAGCTCTATAAACCGATCAGAAATGCGTTATACAATTATTCGAATTATCAGGCCACTGTATCACTTCCCGGCTGGTCCTGCGAATAATCGTGGTATGGTGACTCTCGAACTTCGTAAGCTGGATCAAATAGAATGTTATTAGAAGACCGAGCTTCTCGGAAGTAAACCATGAAGCAATTATACATTCCCGACAGGAGCCGGTGGCGGAGCTGGCTTGTTAAAAACCATGACAGGGAGGAAAACGGCATATGGCTGGTCTTTTACAGGAAAAAGGCGAATAAACCGACACTCGAATACGAACATGCAGTCGAAGAAGCCATCTGTTTCGGCTGGATCGACAGTATTATCAAAAAGATTGACGAGGTAAAATATGCCAGAAAATTCACCCCTCGAAAAGCCGGCAGCATGTGGTCTCAGTTGAATAAAAGACGCGCCTGCAGGATGATAAAACAGGGCCGAATGACAAAGGCCGGACTTGCGAAGATAAGAAGCGCCAAAAAGACTGGATTGTGGGATAAGGACCCCCGGCCCAAAATATCACTTGATATCCCTGATGAATTTGCCACAGCGCTGGCCAAAAATAAAAAGGCAAAAGAGAACTTCGATAAACTTGCACGTACTTATCGCAGGCATTATATCGGTTGGATTACTGTTGCAAAAAGGGCGGAGACCAAAAAGCGACGAATAGCCGAATCAATCACCTTACTCGAACAAGGTAAGAAACTCGGCCTGAAATGAATACGCGTATATCCATTTGGAGCTGTGTTACCGGATGAGTATTAGTGCTGGACAATTAATTCCGAAGCTGTATTACGCGGTTACGCCGTTGTTTATCCTGCTTGATTATCTCTGGGGTATAAATGTTCGTGCAGTGGTTTTGGATTCGGTGCCGATGTATAAGGGCCTCTATTATGGTTTCTGTATTCTATGCGGCGTCGTTATCTATATTATCCCGAAATTTTCTCCGGTGGTCGCTCTTGTTGATAGTGCCGTTATTTTTTCGATGACTGTATTGAGTGTTTTTATGTCTTATGTCCAATCTATTATGCAGATAGACGATATTCTGGACGCGGATTTGCAATATGTAAGCATCATTGGTCCCCCGTGTGTTGTAAATCTTGTCCTTGCCGGTGGAATGGCGGCCTTGACTTTTAGAACAAGCCTTAGTACACTTGGAATATCAGGAAATGAACCAGCTTCGGATACCGGTTATGATTGAGGTTGTGTATCCGGCGGGCTATTGAAAAAGAATGATTAAATTCGTTCTGTTAACGGTTAAACCTAATGGATATTTTGCAGATTAAAAGCCGGAAAAGATATCGAGCGTTCCTGATTGTGCTGGTTTATGTCATCGTAGCGTCAATCGGAATCAGATTCGGTCTCTATCAGGATATATCCAGGATACAGGGTCTGCTTCATGCACTGATTCTGGCTCTTGTTCTGACACACATTTGTATCGTTGACGGGAAAATTGCCGGTAAACCTCTGTCGATATTTTCTTATTGGCTCGTATTTATGTTTTATGGTATTGCAGTGCCGATATGCATTATTCGGGCGCACGGCAAAAGAGGGCTTTTAATTCTCATCATTCACTCGTTCGGCTTACTGCTGGTTTTAACTGTATCTGCGTTTATTACATTACTGTTGTACGAGAGTATTTTGTCAAAAGGCTTCTAATCTTAAGCTGCAACGGATATGTTCATTCGTGTTACCGCGCTTAACCTTTAAATGCACCGCAGGAGCGGAATAAATCACTTTTAAATTATTGTCTTAAGTTTTAACTGAGTTAATATGTAGTTAAAATCGGTTTGGCAAATTTAACTATGTATAATAAACGGTTGTAATTGTGTTTCATATCCGAGGCAGTTAATAGCCTGGGCTTAGAGGGAAATTATTATGAGTGATATCGGTTGTGGCGAGAGACTATTATTTCGGATGATAGCTTCGATTCTTGTTGTTTCGGGCTTGTCATCACATTTGTATGCAGAGCGGAACAATACAGAACCGGCGGAAACTTATATTCCTAAGCTTGAAAAGATGTTGAACCAAAATATTGCATCTTTCTGGCTCTCGAAGGCGCTGGATCACAAAAACGGCGGTTATATTATCAATTTCGGTCCGAAAGGCGAAGAGAAACAGGGCGAAACCAAAATGATTGTCACCCAGGCTCGAACACTGTGGCTTTTTTCGCGTTTGGCAAGGGCCGGTTACGACGGACGGGAGTATCTCAAGGCCGCCGAACTGGGATATAAATTTTTGACCGATAAAATGTGGGACAAGGAGAATGGCGGGTTCTATTGGGAAGTCGATATGACCGGCGAAAAGAAACTCCAATCCCGAAAACATTTATACGGGCAGGCCTTTGCACTCTATGGCATATCGGAATATTACCTGGCCACTAAAAATCAGCAGGTTCTGGACTTTGCCACGCAACTTTTTGACCTTATCGAGACGAAGGCCCACGATGATAAATATGGCGGCTATCTCGAATCCTTTGAAACTGACTGGAGTCCGTTGCCGCCGGATGCTTCGTCCTCCATGGGTTCGCGTGGTGATGAAAAGCTGATGAATACCCATCTGCACCTTCTCGAAGCTTATACGACCTACTATCGTGCGAGTAAATCGCCGTTTGCACGTGACCGTCTGATGGAGTTGATTCTAATCCAGAGCAATACCGTCGTAAGAAAACCGTTGGGAGCCTGCACGGATAGATATGAGCTTGACTGGACGCCGAAACTGGGGGCGGGCTATTCGATCGTATCTTACGGTCACGATATTGAAAATGTATGGCTGCTGATGGACGCGTGTAATGCTGCGGGTCTGTCCAACCGGCCGTTGCTGGATCTGTATAAAACGCTGTATGAATATTCGTTGAAATACGGATATGACGAGACTAACGGGGGTTTTTTCGATAGCGGCCCTTTCAATAAACCGGCGAGCAATCGTACAAAAACCTGGTGGGTTCAGGCCGAAGCGCTTGTCAGCTCACTGTACATGTATCGTGAGACGGGCGATCCGAAATACTTGTCGGTATTCAAAAAGACATATAATTTTGTGGACAAATTCATGGCAGACCGGGAACATGGAGAATGGCATAGCGACACTACGGCCGAGGGTGCGGCCCGATTGAGCGATAAGGCCCAGCCCTGGAAATGCGGCTACCATAACGGCCGGGCTATGATTGAATGTATTGAAATCCTGAAAGCTATGAAAACCGAGAGTAAATAAGAAATAGCAGAGTTGAGAGTTAGTTGATATCAGGCAATTCATAATTGCTTTAGAGAAATCGAATTTTTTATTGAGAAAGAAAGTGAAACCATGAAATTCAGGCAGATAACTTGTTGGTTATTGGCAGGATTATTGTGCTTAAATGCTGCATCAAGTTTCGGTTCCGAAAGCTCAATCAACCCGGTTACACCGAACGCTTCGCGGGAAGCAAGGGCGTTGTTGCAGCTCATATACGGCATTTCGGGAAAGCATACACTAACTGGTCAGCACAACTATCCGGATACGAAAGATGCTTCCACTTTGGATGCAGCCAAACATTCCGGCAAGACTCCGGCCGTTTACAGCCAGGACTGGGGTTTTGCCAAAGACGGTGACAAAGATGCAGTCTCCGCCAGACCCGATATTGTCAAAGAGTGCATAAGGCAGCATAAGCTGGGCTCGATTATTACAATATGCTGGCATGCGGTGCCGCCGACGGCGGATGAGCCGGTCACTTTCCGAGAGAGACGCGATGCGAATGCACCGGATGATAAGCTCGCAAGTGTGCAGGGACAACTCACGGACGAACAGTTCAACGATGTCCTCACACCGGGTACGCAGTTGCACGAACACTGGTGTTCCCAGGTCGATACTATCGCGTCCTTCCTGAAGCAGCTTCAGGATGCGAATGTCCCTGTATTGTGGCGGCCGTACCATGAAATGAACGGCGACTGGTTCTGGTGGGGCGGTCGACGCGGAGATCGCGGGACGGCGACTCTTTATCGCCAAATGTTTGACAGGCTCGTGAACCATCACAAGCTAAACAATCTGGTCTGGGTCTGGAGTGTTGACAGGCCCGAACGTGAGGACAGACAGTTTATAGATTATTATCCCGGCAGCGGGTACCTTGATATCGCATCGCTGGATTGTTACAGGGAATTTAAGCAGTCATATTACGACGACATGCTCAAGATAGCTGCTGGAAAACCGATTGTCCTCGGCGAAGTGGGAAAACCACCTACGCTTGAAGTCCTGGAGAAACAACCGAAGTGGGCATTGTATGTAATCTGGGCCGAGATGGTACGGATGACCAAGCAGGAGCAGTTGCAGGAGCTGGTCAACGATCCCCGCATGCTCAGCCTGGAAGATGCCGCCTATATCGAGGCTATAGCTCCGTATCGCTCCGCCTGCGGACTGCCCCCGCTCAAAGCCGCAGAGCAAAAGCCGATGTAATAATATTTCGTCTTTATAGATAATTAATCTTAACATCGTGAACGCCTGATTGTGAATCGTTTGATTAAATTGAAAGTTGATACTATGAAAAAACTTGTAATACTGTTTATCCTGTTAATATCACAATTGTCCTGTAGTAGTAACCGGCTCAAACCGGCGAATCAACCTTCTCTTTACAAGCCGGACAATAAAAATATTCAATATACAGGACGCATTGATTTTCAAAATCCGGAAAAGCCGAGGCTGAGCGGAGCAGGTTCCTGCTTCGAGCTTAAATTCAGAGGAAGCACTTGCGATATTTTGCTTGAAGATCAGAATTTAGACAACAATCACGGCTATATTTCCACTGAGATTGATGGAAAGTATCAGGGAAGGATTAAAGTCACCGAAGACAAAACACAATATGAAATTGCGAAAGACCTAAAAGATACCGAGCACACGCTTCTTGTATGCAAGGCCACGGAGGCTCAGAATGGTTATATTGATTTTTCAGGATTATTGTGTCCAAAGCTGCTGCCTTTTGAGAAAAGTAAGGAGCGTAAAATCGAGTTTATCGGGGATTCCATCACGTGCGGCATGGGACTGGATGCGACGGAGGTCCCCTGCGAATCCGCAGAATGGTACGACCAGCATAATGCGTATCTGGCTTACGGCCCGCTTGTCTGCCGTCAGTTGAATGCCGACTGGCTCTTAAGTTCCGTCTCCGGAATCGGCATACTTCGAAATTGGAACAGTCCCGGCCCGACAATGCCGGATGTCTATGAGAATACTTTCCTTAATACCGATTCGTCATCGAAATGGGACGCTGACAGGTTTTCCCCCGATCTGGTCTCTATTTGTCTGGGTACGAACGATTTCTCCGACGGCGACGGCAGTTATGACAGAGGTGAATTGGATTCGGCCGAATTCGTAGCTGCATATATCCGGTTCGTAAAGCGAATCCGGAGCAGGTACCCTAATGTACCGATATGCTGTCTGAGCAGCCCGATGCTCTCGGGTAAAAAAAGTGCGCAGTTACAGAAAAATCTCTCGCAGGTAATACAGCACATGCGGGAAGCTGAGAATGACGGCAAGGTACACATGTTTGTTTTTTCAAAGGTTAGTGCGAGCGGATGTATGGACCATCCCGGTGAGCAGGAGCACCGGGAGATCGCAAAAGAGCTCCTGCCGTTTTTCAAAAAAGTTATGAATTGGTAAAAAAATAAGGACCGGTTGAAGATGAATTCGGCTTGTAAAAGAATGTGTTCGGAGGCTAAGGCATGAAAACAACAAACATAAACCGGCGAAATTTTCTAAAGGCCGTTGGATTGAGCGCTGCAACTTTGGGATTCACGGCAGATATTGTTAAAGCCGGTGAGAAACCTAAACCGGCTCAAACTACGATTCCTCGCTGGAGGGGATTTAACCTTCTGGATTATTTCTCTCCGTTTTCAGGATTCCGGGACCGGCGAAATAAGACCACCGAAGATGATTTCCGCTGGATGTCCGATTGGGGCTTTGATTTTGTTCGTTTGCCGATGGCCTATCCGCGATGGATAGAATACGACCGGTCGCAGGGCGATATTAAGCCGGATGACATGTATAAAATCAAGGAAAGTGCTCTCGAATATATCGACGGTATTGTTGAGGCGGCCCACAAGTATGGCATGCATGTGAGTCTCAATTTGCATCGCGCCCCCGGATACTGCGTGAACGCCGGATTCAACGAGCCGTTTAATCTTTGGACAGACAAGGAGGCTCTGGATGCGTTCTGTTTTCACTGGGGTATGTGGGCAAAGCGGTACAAGGACATTCCACCGTCTAAAATCAGCTTCGATCTGGTGAACGAGCCGAGTATGCGCCGGGATATGAACGACCAGCATTCTGCACGCGGGCCGGTGCCGGGCGATATCTACCGGAAGGTGGCTGAGGCTGCTGCAAAAGTAATACGTCAGGCCAATCCCGACCATCTGATTATCGCCGACGGCAATAATGTTGGTAACGATGTGATACCGGAGATTATCGATTTGAATATCGCCCAGAGCTGCCGCGGTTACAGGCCGGCGTACATTTCCCATTACAAAGCATCATGGGCTTTTGCCGACGTCGATAATCTGCCCGAACCAGTTTGGCCCGGCAGGATGGCGGGCAAACATTGGGACCGCACCGAGCTTGAGAAGTATTACGAACCCTGGATTGAGTTGGCTCGAAAAGGCGTCGGTGTGCACTGCGGGGAATGCGGTTGCTGGATAAAAACGCCGCACGATGTCTTTCTGGCCTGGTTCGGTGACGTTCTGGATGTATTAACAGACAATGGAATAGGTTATGCCCTGTGGAATTTCCGCGGCGAATTCGGTATCCTCGACTCTCGCAGGGAAGATGTCGAGTACGAAGACTGGCGCGGCCATAAGCTCGACCGGAAGTTGCTGGAGTTGCTTTTGAAACATTAATTTGTTTGTCAGGTAGATATTAAAAGCCCCGGCTTCAAATCAGGGCCGGGGCTCATTCAAATTCAATCAATCTTTTTCGTGATTCCTTCCTTGGACACTGGTACTTCTGTGCTATTGAACACGTTTGAACTGTATACGGTCAAGCTCGACGTTCGACTCGACAAAGCGCAGCAGAATATCACATGGCCCGTTGGACTCCTGAGTGAAATTATAATGTTCAAGGGTAGGCACAAGGTCACCCGGGCTTTCCATCCACATCCGCTGTTCCGCGTTGCCGCCAACTTTCATAAAAAAGGCATCTTCGTCGTAGGTGGGGCCCATGCCGTAGACCGTGATCTCGTAGTTGCCTTTGCTCAATTGGATCGTAGCCTCGGCCTTGCCGGAGGCATCCTGGAGCATGACGGTCTTTCCCCCGCTGGCCCCTTCGAGATCTAACATCTCAGCGTTGGTCAGGTCGAATTCTTCCACTTCCACGAAGAACGTGTCCTTGTCAACCGTATTTATTTTCGGTTTTTCCATGCCGGTACAGCCGGAAAACAGTATCGCAATCGCCGGAACTGTCATCCACTTTGCGTTCATAATTCTTGACTCCTTTCTAATAGATACGTTTCCAATGATCGTATACGGCTCACATTTTTTTCATGCCCGGAGGTAAATCGATTCCGACCCGTCCTTCCGCTTCTTTGAATTCCCTGATGACTTTAACCGCAGTTTGAGGATCATCGACCATAGTAAAGACGTCAGGATCTTCGGGGGAGATATATTTGTGTTCATCCAGCATTTTGGTTTTTATCCATTTGGTTAGCCCTTCCCAGTAATCCGTACACATCAAAATTACGGGGAAGGAGGCCTGCT
>CAZMZR010000113.1:7526-9027 GCA_964570855.1 uncultured Pirellulales bacterium | reverse complement strand
GAACATGTTCCGAACGACAGAAAAGCTTCATTATGGCTGGCTGATGCGTTAATTAGTCTGAAAAAGACGGAGCAGGCCCGGCAGATGCTTCTTGAATTAATAAAAGAGCTCGATACGGTTTCCGAAAAACACGATGAGTACGTGCAGGCTTGTGTGCGGATGAGTAAAATTTTAAACGACTCAGATTCTTCCGACGCGAAAATAAAAGCTATGGAATGGCTCAATAAGGCGGTGGAATACTCGCCGGAATCGATTGATGCGATTGCATATCGTGCGCGATTATACCGTGTGACGCCCGGTATTTACGGAATGAGTGCATACGAAAGACTGGCGGCCGCCCATAAGGATCTCGATGCAGCCGGTAATTTGGAAACAGATGACCCGCGGGTTCATATCTTCTTAGCTACGGAATGGATAGCGCACGGCGAGTTTGACAGGGCCGAAGCCGAGATACAGGCTGTTGATAATCTCCCACAGGAAAAACTGAAGGAGTATTTCTTCGACACCAAAGGCTGGGCAGTGGTCAGATTTCTGTTGGTTTCGGAACTGTCTATACGCCGCGGGGACATAACGGATGCCGCTTCTCTGGCTGATGAAGCCCTGTCAACACTGACGGAAAGCAGGCACAGGGTACAGGTCCTCCCTTCTGCTATAGGCCTTTATGTTTTTACTGGAAAAGTACAGCAGGCACGGAGCTGCCTTGACGAGTATCTTGAGACAATACATACCCTTGCTGAGGGAACCCAGGATTCTATGTTGAAAGTTGCCTATCTGCAGGCTCTGGTGGCGAAAGTTGAGGGAAAACCTTATGTTGTTATCGATATGCTGCAACCTATTGTTGTAGATAATTCCTCTGCTCCCGAATTATGGAGGTTGCTCGCCGAAGCCTATAGCCGAACAGATCAAACCAGAAGGGCAATCGATGCCTTAATCAATTATCTGAAATTTTATCCGAGAGATCTCGATATGACTCTGCAACTGGCAAAAGAGCACTTCACTCTTGGAAACTGGCAAAGAACGTCCGAAATAACGAAACTGGCGGAATCCCTTAATCCTGACAATATTAAAGCAAAACTTCTCCGTATTGAGGCAAATATTCACATGGCTGTTGAAAGGTCGGATGGAATAGACACGGCGAAACTCGAAGAATTATTAGATGAATTAAATCAACTGCGCCGGGAGTACCCGGATGAAGTTAAAATTCGCACATTACAGGCCGTTGTCGCCGTGAATCTTGGACAGACTGATGAGGCACAAAAGCAGCTAAAGTCGGCCATTGAAGAGTTCAATGAACCGCTAAGTGCCCAGATGCAGCTTGTCAACTATTACTATACGAGCGGACATATGGACGAAGCAGTTAGCTTGTGTGAGCAGGCCTGCGAACGACATCCCCAAATTGCAGAGCCATGGCTTTGCCTGTTAGACCTTCATGTGGCTAACGAAGATTATAATTCGGCTCGAAACTGCCTCAGGCAAGGTCTGGATTCTGTTACTGAAGAGC
>CAZMZR010000113.1:0-7426 GCA_964570855.1 uncultured Pirellulales bacterium | reverse complement strand
ATACCTTAAGGATGCCGAAGAGATAGCTTCAGGTCCGTCTCTGGCATTAATCGGTATAAAAGCATCGATCCTTCGGGAAGACGGCCGTTCTGAAGAAGCAAAGAAAATTATCTATGATTATGTGGCGGACCACAATGATTTTAATGCATATTGGATGAGGGCGTTGTACCTGGCAATTGAAGATGAGTTTGAACTTGCCGAGAAGGACTATAAAAAGCTGACAACATTTTCCGAAGAGGGTATCAGGGGTTATAAACTGTTAAGTAACTTCTACGCCCAGAATAAAAAACTTGATAAAGCCATAGCGGCACTTGAAGAGGGGCTTAATGCATATCCGGCGGATTTGGTTTTACAGCGTATGCTCATGAAATTATTATTTTTGCAGGGACCCGAACAAGACCGGGAAAAGGCGATGGAAATTCTTACATCACTTGAAAAGCAACTGCCGCAGGATTCTGAATTAATGAGGTTCAGAACTCTGCAGTTGTTGGAAAATCCTACACCGGAATCCTTAAAAACTGCCGAAGAAACTTTAAAAAATGTTATCAAATTGGAACCAACGGCAATTGATGCGCATCTTATGCTGATTGACATTGCCATTGAAGAGGGGCAGTACGAGAGTGCGCGTAATTATGCGATTCAGGCGCTCGGATCTAATCAGAACAATACTGCGCTTATGTCGGCCAGAGGCAGGATTGAGCTGGCGGTAGGTAATACACAAATGGCTGTTGAATTGGCTCATATGGTTTTTCAGAAAGATCCGAACAATACTGTAGCTCGAAATGTTATCGTTCAGGCCGCGTTAAACAGCAAGGATAGCAGCCTTCTTAAAGAGGCCCGGATGCTGGTCGAGTCTGCAGCCGGTCGCGATCCCATGAATGAAAACGTGCTGATTTTGCGAGCACATGTTTTTATTGCTTTGGCACAACCTCAAAATGCAATTCCCGGACTGGAGGCCTATTGTCAAACAGAAAAAGGAAGTGGAAGTGTTCCTGCTCTTGTGACACTCGCTGATCTGTATCGTCTCGTCGGTGATATGGAGAAGGCGCAAAAAATGATTGGGCGGGCGGAAGGAATAGACCCGAAAAATCAAGCTGTTGTCCATGCGAAATTTTTACTGCTTGTGGCGCAGAATAAATTTGAAGAGCTGAAGCAAATTAGTTCTGCCTACATTTCGGCGAAAGACCAGAATCCGGATTTAGTGTTAAATGCCGCATCGGTCCTGGTGACGTTGGATTCGAGAGAACTGAAGGAGGAAGGATTGAAGCTTTTTGAGCATGTTGTGTCTCTGTCACCGAAATCGTTAAATGCACGTCTGGGGTGGGCTTCCACTGTTTATCAGATGGGAAATATCGAACGTGCAGAAGAAATGTATAAGGAATTACTTGAGCAGTACCCGGGCGACATACGAATTCTCAATGATCTTGCATGGATTCTTCAGGAACATAATCAACAATATGCAGAGGCGCTGGAGTTGGCAAACAGAGGTCTGGACCTTGCGCCCGGTGATTTGCATCTTCTTGATACGCGGGGAACAATTTTATCAAAAATGGAGAATCGTCTTGACGATTCGAAAAGGGACTTTGAAAAGATTGTCGAATTGATACCTTCTGATTCCCGGGAAAAAGCAAGAGCACTTTTAAAGCTGGGTCGCATTTGTGTAAAGCTCGGTGATCTCAATCAAGCTAAAGAGCATCTTAAGCACGCGTTGGAGATAGACCAAAAGTATGACGTTTTCACACCGGCCGAACGAACGGAAATTGCGGGGATTATCAAGTAATAATTCATTTTGGCTTTTAGAGCAGGGAAAGACATGTCAACTGTGCATGAGCATCGTCCGACAAGAGGCTATGGATCATTGATAAGGTGATCGAAGATATTATATTAGCGCGCAAAGACGAGCTATTTTATACGAGGTGGATTCATGCTGGAGAGGCAGGGGAGATTTTTGAGTATAACTCAGGTCGCAATAAGTAGTAGAATTGCAGCAAGGGAAACGTCAAGCACTACATACAAAGTTTAACCGGCAGCAAAGATACTTTTCATAAAGAGATTTAATAATGAAACAATGTTACCAGTTATTGTATATGACCACTGTATTGATTGTGTCTGGTTTTGCTAATATTCCTAACGCGTATAGTATAACATTTGATGAAACGGTTCTTCAGGCAATGGATCAATCAACTGACTTTATGATGCATACTGTATCAAACCGTGGAGGATTTGTCTGGAAATACACCTCTGATCTTACGGAGCAGTGGGGTGAGATTCCTGCACGTAAGTCGATGATATGGGTGCAGGATCCAGGTGCTGTTGGTGTCGGTAACATGCTCTTGGAAGCATATAAAACTACCGGTGATCAGCAGTACATAGACTACGCAAAGCAAGTTGCCGGTGCTCTCATTCAAGGACAACATCCAAGCGGGGGTTGGAACTATTTTATCGATTTTGATATGGATAGTGTTCAGAAATGGTATGATGAGGTTGCGTCAAAGTGCTGGGGCTGGGAAGAATACTACTACAACGATGGAAAATGTACATTTGATGATAATGTAACAGCAGGAGCAACAAGATATTTAATGAATTTATTTATGACCACGCATGACCCGACATATCAGGCTCCACTGCTTAAAGCGCTGGATTTTGTGATCGAGTCCCAGTATCCAAACGGTGGCTGGCCACAAAGATATCCGCTTAAGAACGAATTAGTGCAAAATGTTTATCCAGACTATCCATCATTCTATACGTTTAATGACGATGTCATTCATCGAAACATATATCTTCTTCTGGATGCATGGGAGCAGCTTAAAAATGAGGAGTATAAGAAGGCTGCATATCGAGGTATGGATTTTCTTGTCATTTCTCAACTTCCTAAACCGCAGGCTGGATGGGCTCAACAATATGACATGGACATGAAGCCTGCATCGGCACGGACGTACGAACCGGCGGGGATTGGGTCTGTAGAGACGGTGCTTTGTATAAAAGACCTTGAAACTTTTTATATGATTACAGGTGATATAAAATATCTTGTCCCTATACCTAATGCAATTGAGTGGCTTGAAAATTCTTATCTTCCTGAGAGTCATAAAAAAAATGATAGGGTTACCCACGCAACATTTTACGAGTTAGGTACGAATAAGCCCCTTTATATACATCGAGAGGGAACAAGCATTGAAAATGGACGTTACTATATAGACCATGAGCCGAATAATTTCCCGGGTCATTACGGCATGCAAAGAAGAATAAATATAAAAGCTTTAAAAAAAGAATATAAAAGAATTAACTCCTGGACTTCAAAAAAAGCACAGGCTGAATATAGATGGAAAAAAGAAGCACTTTCTCGTTTACCAAAGGTCAATCTTGGTAAGGTTGAATCATTGATTGAATCTATGGATAGTCGAGGTGCATGGGTCGAGGAATTGAGTGTGCCGGATTATAATGATCCGGTTAATAAGCCCGATAGAATATTTCGGGGAATCAGTACAGGTTCCTATATCAGAAATATGAAGATATTTATTAACTATCTAAAGTCACGTGGGTATTCAAGCAGCGTAAAAAAATAGCTGAAGAAATATTATTCTGTTCTGACTACTCAGGGATTGCTGCCTAAAGCGAGTTTTTCCATTCTGGATCATGTCTTTAACAGGATGTTGAACATGTGAAGATTTTGAGGATAGTCTTTTTCATAGGATGAGGCTGGGAAATCGGATCGGTAGGAAATTAAAGTTTGATATACATGATATAAATGGGATTTTAAGCGGTTCGTATCTCTGGATTTTTAATTGAGCTATATGATAATGAGTCCCATAAAACCAGAATAATATTTATTATCATCACATATACGTAAAAAAATCGGGTAAGACGCATTTTTAACTTCAATTAGAACCCTCCTTTTGTTATAATAACTACTTAAGAGACAAGTAGTTAGCACAGAACAATCAGCTTAATCGGGGTCAATTGTATGGTAATTATCCGGATTAAGATATTGTTCGTGTTTCTATTCTTGGGGCCGGTTACTTGTATTGCTCAAAACGCTGGGCTATCTTCGGAATCGATATCTGCTGAGCTGCGAGTTAATGTCACCCGGAGAGTAGAGGGTGAAAAACTTAAAATATAGTTGAATGCGAAAATAATAATTATTGTTGATAACAAGGAGATGGAAGATGAAAGAAATTAAAACAATCTCGAAAAGGCACTATTTCAGAAGGGTTGTAATATACTTCCTGGTGTATTGCTTAATCTTGAATGCATGGTTGCCGACCATATCGGCCACGCCGTCCGGCGGAGAATTTACGGTAGGTGACGGGACTATTGATTGTGGAGTTGATAGTACTGTAACTGTTAACCAGACACAGTCTGTCATTGAATGGGGCTCTACCGGTTCCGGAGGAATAGACACAGGTTCTGGCGAAAGCCTGACATTCCTTCAAAAGGCAGGCCTCAGTAATTCCGCTGTCCTGAACAGGATAATGTCGGGAAATCAAACTCAGTTTGACGGTGTGCTCAATGCTCAGGATATGCGTATTTTCATCGTTAATCCTGCCGGTGTTGTTTTTGGCGCCGGTTCCAGCGTTAATGTCAACCAGTTGGTTGCTTCCAGTCTGAATATGACAAACGATGCGTTCGACGACGTTCTGGATAATGTGAACAACCAGATGGTATTTTCCGGCGGCAGTGGCAATGTTATCAATAACGGTACAGTCAATGCCATCGACAGCGTATATCTTGTCGGGCGAAATGTTACAAATAATGGTGCCATTTCCTGCCCGGACGGACTCGTTGTAATTGCAGCGGGCGATACACTGCGTCTCGGTCAACCAGGCAGCGATATTATAGTGAATGTGAGCACGGACTTAATTGCTGATGACGATAATACTGTTGTTAATGAAGGTCTGGTAGGAGAAGATGGTTCATCTGTTGGGAAGTTAGTCCTTGCGGCCGGCGATATTTTTTCGCAGGCTATCGCCAACATCGATGATGTAACGGTTATAGCAATGGATGATATTGAGCTTAGCGATGTCACCATAACAGGTGATGCAGAAGTTTACTCAGGTTTAAAAGGTTCGAATGATTCGGATCTTAAAGTCAATGGAAATATTGAAGCCGGCAGTATAACGCTTCAGGCCGGCGATCCGTCAGAATCCAAAGATGGTAACCATGAACTTGAGGTTGATGGTGAACTGTACGCTACGGCAGGAGATGTTACCGTCTCAGCCCGTGAGCATGCTGAACTCAATGGTAAAGTTACTGCTGATAATGGTAGTATATATGTCACTTCCGATAGCGACGATCTGGGAAAAGGAAATCTGAACACTAAAGATCTGGAAGCACCGAACGGAGAGATTGAACTTGCAGGAGCTAATGTTAATATTAACGGCAGTGCAATCACCGGGGGCGACCTGACTATCAGAGCTACGGAAGATGGGCGATGGGTTACTGGTACCGTACACGCAACGGGTAATCTTCAGGCCGGAGGTATTATCGATATCTCAGCAAGAGAAGGTTTGGCCGACGATACCATTGATCCGGAAGGAAAAATAACTTTGGATGGCGATGTAATAGCCGGTGAAGACCTTATACTTCACAATAACACAGAAATGACGGCCTCCGGCGCCAAACTTGAAGCCGGCGGCGATGTAATTCTTGCAAATGGTGATTATCCGGAAGAATATGATGGAGCTTGCAGCGAATTGACGGGTTATGAAGAGCTGGCAATTATAGCTGGAACTGCAGGAGGTGTTGATGATGGTACGATATATGCGGAAAATACCACAATAAGTGTAACGGGCAGCTCCCTGACACTGGAGCAGGACCCGGGTCTGAATCTGGATAGTTTTACAATTATAAATCAGGAGAACACGCATCTTACGGCTAATAGTAACAACGGCTCCGTAACAGCGGTAGAAACCGGAACCAAACCGGAAAACGCCGCTGATATGTGGGCTTCCGTAGGAGCAACAGCATATTCAGACATCACCCTTTCAGGCGGTACCAAAAATATAACTACCAACAAATTGACCTCGGAAACGGGAGATATTGTAGTGGATGCAAAGGCGGGACAATTGCTGGCGGGTGAGATGATTGAAGCTACTACCGGCAGTGTTGATCTCACGGGAATTGATGGGATTGATGCTTCCGGCGATCTTCTGGCCGGTCGGGATGTAACTTTTAATTCCGACCTGACGCTTAACGGAGGCGACTGGGTTTTGACTGATGGTGTTTGGAGCTGGGAAGACGGTGACCAGTCGATAACAGCTTCGAGCGGTACAGTTACAGCGGCAAGCTGGATATGGAAGGAAACGCCGGGTCAGTTAAATATCTATGGTGGCAGCCCTGGTTTGGCTGTTGATCTTCGATATCCGGGTGATTTAAGTTTGGATGATGCCGCAATAGCTACCGCAGGCAATCTGTACATACTCGGTAACGGTGACATAAAAATTGCCGGTGATGTAACGGCGCTCGGTGGTTTCTACTGGGATATGCCGGATTTGCCGGAGGTTGTAGAGGGCCAGGATATAATCGAGCCGATGGGAGTTGGCGGTGTATCAATCATCTCTGAGAATGGCAGGATTTATACACAGAACGAGGGAGAAAACAACGTTCTTAATGTTAGAATCGAAGGTTATTCGAACCAGTCTGAAGGTATTGGTGTCTCGCTGCCTTTGGACCAGGACAAAAAGACCGCGATACAACTGATAAGCAAGAAAGATTTGAATTTGGGTTCGGATTCAGAGTTATATGCTGATGGAGAATATCTTGCTTTGGATGAAGAAATTGTCGAAGACTATGCCGGTACGGATGACCGGGCGGCGGTAGATTTACTGGATGTTCCGGCGACTATCGGCGACAATCCAAGGGACGAAGGCGAGCCCATCGATGTGGCAATTTATTTAGCCAGTACAGGAACAGATTCCGAAGCCGGAGAGGGCAATATCGATATTGATGTCGATTCGATTGTAATTGATGGCCCTGGTACAATGGTAGTTGATGCATATGACACTATCACCTTTGGAGACCTGAGCGAGCCGGGAGGAATTGATTTTCTTGTAGAATTCCTGATGTATATGAATTTAGAGTCCGAAGAAGAGGAGGAGGAAGACGGGGATTTCAACATTCACAGGTTGGAGGTTGTTTCTCGTATCTCCGAATGGCTGGACCAGGCTGTTGGTCGCCTGCCTTTTGCGGGTGATCCTTCTGCAATAGCGGCCTTTGAGGAACTTATCGGCGGCGACTATATCCTTCGCGGAGCCGGTCTTGAGAACAGTTCTATTACAGACGGCAGGGCGTGGGTACTTGAGGCACTGCCCGTAGAATACATACCGGCGGCGCCGCTTCCCGAACGGGTAGAATTTGTTATCTCAAGTTGTCCGGCTTTGATCGAGTGGGCGGCTGATGAGCTGGGAATCGAAGGGCAGATGGCTCAGGT
>CAZMZR010000112.1:0-9279 GCA_964570855.1 uncultured Pirellulales bacterium | reverse complement strand
CTAATAAATCTTGCAGATATTCTCGGCACACCCGTGATACTTACTGGTCAGACAATTGGTATATTCAGGGACAGGACAAGCAGGAAGTTGGCACGGTGGGGATTGATAAAGCCGAAGCTGATATACCTCCGTGACAAGACGGAATCCATAGTAGATATCCGCTCTTTGGGTATAGAAGGAACGCATATAAAAGCTACATTCGATGACGCGTTGTTTTGTAACGCGGCCGATGAAAAAGATGTTGATGAATATCTTATAAAAAATGGAATTAACAGGGACCTTCCGTATGTGGTTGTAAATACTCATTACTTCAGACAGGAACCGGCCGAGTCAAGGAAGGTGATGAAAAGAGTTGCAGAAATCTGTGATATGCTTGTTTCCAGGTACAACTTTCAGGTTCTATTCGTTGCGTTGCATCCAACGGACCTGGCTTCTATGGAAGAGGTCCGGGACAATATGACGAATCAGGCCGCAATACTGGACTATGATTTTGACTATCGAATAGCAAAGGGAGTTATTAGGAGTTCTATCTTTCTCTTGACGATGAAGCATCATGGAATTGTATTTGCCATGGGCTCTGTAACTCCCACAATAGCTATATCCTTAGACGACTACTACCAGAGGAAAAACCTCGGTGCGCTTGGTTTATTCGGCCAGGAGAAGTGGTTGATAGAAAAAGAAAAATTACTCAAAAAGGGCTTCATGGAAGAAATGATTAATAGGTTTTTTAGTGAACATGAAAAACAAAAAAAGGTAATATCTTCGCATTTGGAAACAATGCGGCAGTGGGATAGTGAGGCGATTAAGAGATTTCTGGGCGAGTATTTGTCATAGAATTGTTAGGATTCGTTCCAGAGCCACGGAAAGATATTGCTTTTCGTCTTGAAGGCAGCAACAACAGGAATTCTGTGACAGATTCTAAAATAATTTTTAGGATGAAGTAATGAAAATAATTATTACAGGTGATGTTCTCAGGCCGGACGACAGTGGTCTTTCTCATCAGAAGTCGAATATTCAATGGTTTTATAACCTGATGAACTGGCAGATATCTCAAACGTTGATAAATGACAAAGTCGAATTGCTTCTGTGGGATGAGGGCAAAGATTCATTCGATGCAAAAAGTTTTTATCAGTTAAACAATCTCGATATCAGCACAGAAAGCTGGGCTAAGCTTTTCAGCGCAACAGTTGAGGATTTAACGAAAGATTCTATCGAATATTTCAGAAATTTCTTCAAAGGAGTGGTTGCTGTTGTAGGCTTCGAGTTGCCGGAAGTATTTTTAAGATTATTCAACAAGTATGGGATTGTTTACATCGATTTTATAACACATCCGGTGAGGTTTTTAGATGATATTTTTTTTGGCATAAGGACAAACAGTACAACGGCCTTTGAATATCTGAAAAACATCACCATTAGTGAAGAACAATTTTATGTTCAGGCCAATATTCACAAGGCGACTATTTCAAGAATTTCACAGCCTGAACTTGAGAAAAACTCCTGCCTTCTTGTCGGACAGACCAAAGCAGATAGATCTCTTATATGTGATGGGACTATCTTGACTTTACTGGACTATATCGACAAACTGGATGAAATTGCCCATACATGCAGCAGAATATACTACAAACCTCATCCTCACGCATGGCAAAAAGACGATGCCGCACAAGCTGTACAGAAAAGGTCTTATATTGAAGTTATTCATGATAATATTTACAAGCTGTTATGTCACGAGAGCATATACAAAGTAGTAAGCATCAGCTCAAGCGTCATCTATGAGTCACGTTTTTTTGAAAAAGAGGGTAATTATCTTTATAAAAATAGCTTGAATTTATACGATCAGGAAAATGCTCAATTCAATCCCTGGGTTGTTGTGCCTGTTTATGACGATTTTTACAATCCTTCTTTCTGGTCTGATATGTTAGCTGGTTGTTGTCGGGTAAATAATTGCGCCAACATAACTTTGCCTCATAAAACAAGCCGGCTAAGGATGACATGTCAAACTTATTGGGGTTATAACTTCTTGGACTTTGATTTGTTACATAGAACAGTTGAGCAGAATATATTGACCACGGCATCTGAAATGGCCTGCAATAAAGTCTTGGGCAGCCTAAAAGATTTACAGACTCAGCTGTATGGAAAAAGAGGTTGTTTTCAGAAGTCCATTTTGTTCCTAAAAAAAATACGAGATAAGATAATGAGGCTTCTGGTTAAACTTAGAAAACCGAAAGAACTGCAGACAGGTAGGAAAAAATGAATCTTTTGGAAGTAGAATGTAACATCTGCTCAGCGAGAAACAGCAAGGTGATTTTTGAAGTTGAAAGATACAACACCATTTTCAAAATACAACAATGTCTTGATTGTGGTTTGGTTTATCTGAATCCCCGTCCTCAGAGCACTCAATTGGATGAAGATTACTCGAATGTTTACGATTATGAAGGCTTTCTTAAAAATGCAGACTACTTGAAAACCAAGTGTCGTGAGAATCTGGAGCTAATTCTAAAGTATAAGAAAAATGGGAATCTCCTTGAGGTTGGTTGTATGTATGGATTACTGCTTGAGCAGGCTCAGCGGCAAGGATTTAATGTATATGGTGTTGAGATATCTCAAAAAGCTACGGAATACGCCCGTCAGAATTTTGGCCTAAATATATTCAATGGCCGTCTGGAAGAAAGTTCTTTTGATGATCGCTTTTTCGATGTTATTTTTCTCAGTCATCTTATTGAGCATCTTGAAGACCCGATGGGATCATTGAAAATGATGGTAAAAATTATGAAACTTGATGGTGTACTGTTATTGAAGTGTCCTAACTTCGGCAGTCTCATGTCGAAAATTACCGGCAAGAACTGGTGTTGGATAGCACCTCCGGAACACTTGTACCATTTTACCGCCCGCACTATTACTAATCTGCTAAACAAAGCCGGCTTTACCAATGTAACCGTATTTACCGACGGTTGTGACTTGGCATACTTGCGTTATTTGACAGTGGAAATTGGGAATTTATTGCCGGTGTCAAGAGAATACAAAGCTGAATACAGGGCAAAAATCGATGAACAACCGGAACACTTCTCGCAAAAATTGCTTCTATCTATTTACAAATTGAGCCTTCCTGTGATTTATCTGATACAAAAAGCCAAATTGGGAGAAGAAATGATAGTAGTGGCGCGAAGGCAGAAAGATTGATGTCAAACAAGAAAAAAATTTTATTTATCGATAATAATCTGAATCCTCAAATTGACCTGATTAGTCTGTTCATAGAAAAAGAATGGCCTAGAGCCAAAATACTTTTTTTAATTAAGAAAGCTGCTAAAGTAAGCAATATAGCAAACAGGACATTTCACATATACAAAAGAGAATCCCCAAGTTCGATTTCCGAAGGTCTTAAGCTTGCATTCCGTATTAGAAGAATTAAACCCGATATTATCTTAATCAGAAAACACGATCTCACGGTAAAACGTTTAATTTCAATTCTTATGTGCAAACAGGCAGAAGTTTATTTATGGAAAATGTATGCCAATGGAATGCTGTCGATCTCGAAAATCAATCGCATAAGTTTATTGACTAAACCATTTAATAAGCCCCGTTTTCTGAGTTCCTTGATTTTATCTTTTCTACCGCTGATGTTCGTTGCATTTTTACTGCCGACTTTATGGTTGAAAAGGTGCTCTTCGGGAAAAAAGAAAGAATTCTGGGACATATTATCGGGTAATCTGTACCAGGGTCCTATGGGAGATTCGCCATGGTTATGGGCATGGTTGCAATTGGTTATGTTATGGGTTTTCCTTTTTAGTAAAGAGACTGAATGCAAAAACCCTTCGCGGATTCTTATAATAAGAAACGACCATATTGGTGATGCGGTAAACACGGTTCCTCTTGTAAGATATATAAGAAAAATATATCCGGAGGCCTACATTGCGATTCTTTGCGATACCGGGGAATTTCTCTGGAAAGAGTGCCCATATATTGACGAGGTTCTGATATATAAAACCACAAACAGATTGTTCTATAGGCAAGCAAAAAAACTGCGTTACATTTTCAGACCTTTTACTTATGCACGAGTGTTGCGAAAAAAACGTTTTGACCTCGTGCTTGATCCGGTCGGACGAACAGAGACTCATATTTTGAGCTATCTTTGCCCAAACGCGAATAGATTAAGCTCCACTTACTATCCATACAACCTCTTTGATAATACAATAGTGTACCGGCATTATGAATCAGGATTACATGAAACTCAAAGGGCTTTATCATTAGTCAAACCAAAGCGGGAAATCACTAATCAGGATTGCGCTTTGGAAATATGGTTGAAGGCTGAAATCTGGGAATGGGCGAAATATTACCTTCAACTCTCGGGTCTTACGGACAAGAACCGAATAATCAGTATTCATCCTGGCGCTATGACGCCGCTACGCTTATGGCCTATAGAGCAATTTGCAATTGTCGCTTGTGAGCTGGCGGATAAATATGATATGAAGATAATGTTCTTTGAGCCGCCCGGTGATTATGAACTTACTGAGAAATTTATATCAAAGCTTTCAAATTTCGGGCATACAGCAATTGTTGTAAGAAACATAGATATTCCTTCGCTGACAGCTCTTATCTCGAAATCTAATCTTTTTCTTTGTAATGATTCCGGGCCTATGAATCTGGCTGCGGCAACAAGGACGCCTATGGTGTCAATTTTTGGACCCGGAGAATATTTTCGCTGGCAGCCTTTGCATCGGGAATCAGCGATTGTTCGAAAAACAGTGGCTTGTTCCCCGTGCTCACAAAACGATTGTACGAACCCGATATGTATTTTACAAATAGATATCCGGGATGTTTTTCAGGCAGCGGAAAAAATACTGTCTCAATCACATCGTAAAACCAATATACTTAATTCAACATAGTCCTGTTGATTTTGTGCTTCTTTTTAAAAATAAATTTGATGTTTTCAGGTAGGTAAATATGCCGGACTGAATCCCCCTTAGGTTTGAAACTACCGTTTTATATTGAAATTATTACAATTGAGAATTTAACGCTTTATGTTTGGGTTGTGTGTGGTTATAATATTGATAGATTTAAATAGAAAAAAATGGTTCAGGCAGGATTTGAATAATGGGTAAGCGACCAACAAATAAAACAGGCAGGGCGATTTGCAGTTTCTGCGGCAAGTCTGCGACTCATGCCGATACGCTCATAGAAGGGCCGAATAATGTCTTTATTTGCCCGGAATGTATTGAATTATGCCACAACATTATCCAGCAGAATCAAAGGCGAATCAACAAGGGCTTTAGTCTTAAAGAAATGCCGAAGCCCAGAGAAATCAAGGAATATCTGGACCAGTATGTAATCGGACAGGAACATGCCAAGAAATATCTTTCCGTTGCAGTGCATAACCACTACAAACGACTGCTACACAGCGATAGTGACGATAGCGATATCGAGATAGATAAATCCAACGTCCTGTTAATCGGACCGACCGGCTCGGGCAAAACATTACTTGCCCGTACTCTGGCCCGCAAACTGGAAGTGCCGTTCGCAATATGTGATGCAACCACCGTTACCGAAGCGGGATATGTCGGCGAAGATGTTGAGAATTTCCTGCTGCGTCTTTTGCAGGCCGCCGATTACGATATCGAAGCTGCACAACGGGGTATTGTCTATATAGACGAGATAGACAAGGTCGGGAAAACATCTCAGAATGTTTCAATCACTCGCGACGTTTCCGGGGAAGGTGTGCAACAGGCGCTGTTGAAGATGCTCGAAGGAACAACTGCGAATATTCCGCCGCAGGGCGGCAGAAAACATCCGGAGCAATCATATATCCAAATCGACACTACGCAGATACTCTTTATATGCGGCGGGACTTTTGTCGGCCTGGAAAATATCATAAAAAAACGGCTCGGCAAAAAGATGATCGGCTTCGATTCGGAATTATCCCGTGCGGCCGACGAGAAAACCGAGTACAGCGATATGTTGGAGCAGGTCATACCCGAAGATATAATCGAATATGGAATGATTCCCGAAATGGTCGGTAGACTTCCTGTAATTACTACACTGTCGGCTCTCGACGAAAAAGCTCTGATAGCAATACTGACCGAGCCGAAAAATGCGCTGAGCAAGCAGTACAAGAGATTTTTTGAGATGGAAAATGCCGAGCTTGAGTTCACAAGCGGCGCATTACATGCATTGGCTCAAAAAGCGCTGAAGCGCGATACTGGAGCCAGGGCGCTGCGTTCGATAGCTGAAGAGTTAATGATCGATTTAATGTACCAACTGCCGGAAGAGCCGAAACCTGCGAAGTATGTTATTAATCGGGATATAGTCGAAGGCAAAGCCGAATTGTTCACAGCGAAACAAAGAGTAAAGAAAGAATCAGCATAAATACTATCGATTAGAACCACCAAGGTTAATCATGTGAAGAAAGTTCGGGCACATAGAAATCGAACAGTAACATTGGACCGAGTAGAAACAAAAAACTACAGCAAAAACTTGTCTTACATCTCTGGGCCCGTAAATGAAAATGCTGTTGTTAATAAAATAATAAATCAGGATATCTTCCAGGTACTTGGTTTTTTACCGAATGACTTTGTTGATTTGGTTGTTTTGGATCCCCCGTATAATCTGACCAAAACGTTCCACTCATCCACTTTCAGAAAAAAGAGTCTCGAACAATACATAGAATGGTTTGAGAATCTGCTGGTAAAATTGTTGCCGAAACTCAGGAATACCGCCACGGTCTATGTTTGTTCGGAATGGTATTGCTCGACTGCGATCCATCTTGTTCTGGAAAAATTCCTGAAGGTAAGGAACCGAATTACCTGGGAGAGGGAAAAAGGCAGAGGCGCAAAGAGGAACTGGAAGAATGCTTCGGAAGATATCTGGTTTGCCACCGTCTCGGATGATTATGTATTCAATGTGGAAGATGTAAAGCTAAAGCGAAAGGTTTTGGCGCCATATACGGATTCCAACGGTGATCCCAGGGACTGGCAAAAAACGCCCAGAGGCCGGTTTCGCCTGACACATCCATCGAACTTATGGAATGATATAACCGTTCCATTCTGGTCAATGCCTGAAAATACGGACCACCCAACGCAGAAACCGGAAAAGCTGTTAGCAAAGCTTATTTTAGCGAGCACAAACCAGGGCGATCTGGTATTCGACCCGTTTATGGGTGTCGGAAGCAGCATAGTAACATCGAAAAAATTAGACCGTAAATTTCTTGGTGTTGAAATTGAAAAAGAATATTGTCTGTTGGCTGCCAAGCGTCTGGAGAGTGCTGAAAGTGATATTGCGATACAAGGGTATAAAGATGGAGTATTTTGGGAGAGAAATACCCTGTCTGTTCAAAAACGAAATATATAGCAAAAAACACGATTTTCAGTATTGATATGGCTTGAAAGCGGATTTTACGATTCTCAAATATGGTTAATACGGAACAAATTACTGCTGTTGGGGATGGATTATTAATACTGGCACCGGCGAAAATTAATTTGTCGCTGTTGATTGCCGGTAAGCGGCCGGATGGTTTTCACGAAATTGAAACGGTGATGGCTAAAATTAACTGGTATGACGAGATTCTCATCCAGCCGGGGCAAACGCAAGGCATTGAGCTTATTTGTAAAGGGCCTTGCTGGAGTCCGCAAGGGCAAGAGAATCTTGTCTATCAAGCAGCCGAAATGCTGCTGGAAAGTTGCGGTTTATCGAGCGATATCAAAATAACCTTGAATAAAAATATCCCTGCCGGCTCAGGATTAGGCTCAGCCAGCAGCGATGCAGCGGCCGCTCTTATAGGGCTTAATAAATTTCTGAAGTTAGGACTCGACGGGAAAAGTTTGGAAGAGTTGGCTGCAAACTTAGGAAGTGACGTAGCTTTTTTTCTGGATGGTCCTTTGGCATTTTGCACAGGTAAAGGCGAAAAAATTCAAAAATTGAACGAAAATTTTGATTTTTTGGCTATTTTGGTTCTTCCTGATGTAAATATTTCTACTAAAAAGGTTTACGCTAATTACCACCACAATTCGGCCCTTTATCAAAAGCTCAGTAAGCGAATAAACGGCTATATCCGAAAAAACAGGATTGATTTACTCGTAAAAGTGTGCGCAAATATGTTGGAAGCAAGTTGCTTTGGCCTGGCTGAAAATCTTGCCGGGTTGAAACATAAAATAGAGTCGTTAAATATAGGGCCTTGCTGCCTAAGCGGAAGTGGTTCGACGATATTTTGTTTGGTCGAGAGCGGAGATGAAGAAGAAGCTATAGAATATAAAAGCGAAATTGAGGAAAAAGCTGACTGCACAAGCATGATCGTTAGAAACATTAGATGGTAAACTTTTAAGCGAGGCAAAAAATGAAGATCAGTGAGGTCAGAGTAAAATTGGTCAACAACAAAGATGATAGGCTTAAAGCTTTTTGCTCTATCACAATGGACGGTGAATTTGTAGTTCGCGATATCAAGGTTATCGAAGGCGCGAATGGCTATTTTGTTGCTATGCCGTCGAGGAAAATGAGTGACCATTGCGACAAATGTGGGGGCAAAAACCATCTTAGGGCCAAATTCTGTAACAATTGCGGTGCAGCACTTCATGATAACCGGGCAAGGAAGGATTTCAAGGGCAGGATGAAATTGCACGCCGATATCGCTCACCCGATTAATGCCGAATGTAGAAGAAGAATTCAGGAAAAGGTCATAATCGCCTTTAAAGAAGAGTTGGAAAAATCGAAACAACCCGGCTATAAACCAGTCGAAATGGATGAGCCGGACGATGAGGTTCCTGAAATAGTATCTTAGTGAATGGAAATCTCCTGTTATGTGGTAAGGTCTTCGAGAACCTTATCCAGAGCAATATCCAAACGCTCATTAAGATCGTATTTGCCGTCGGTAAGCTGCCGACGAACATTGAGGATTTTATCCCTGCGCACTTCCGGCAGGGAAGCGATTTTTTGTATTACCTGGCCTATGGGGGTATTATTAAGATTTTCGAGAATCTGTTCCATTATCAAATCTTTTTTTGAAGTAAGCTTTACTCCATGAGGATTCAACCGGCGATTCTGGTGTTCAAAACAACTGTTGGAATCAAAATCTGGCATTAAATTACCTTGTTTGAAAAGCTTTAAGGCGATAATATCCTTCTTTTTCGTCTAAAAGTCAGTAACCACTATATCTTGTATGTCCTCTAAATCCCTTTCGAGGCTCTGAACAAACTTACAATATTGGTATCGACAACTATAGCTTAAAAACTTTAGAAAACATCATTATTTAGTTAACCGCAAATTACACATAAAGTTATGTTATTTTTCGGCATAATC
>CAZMZR010000111.1:0-9630 GCA_964570855.1 uncultured Pirellulales bacterium | reverse complement strand
GCCTGCATGCCGAGCTTGAGTGCGGGTTTGATATCGTTGTCGAGGCGGTCTCCGATGAATAATATGTTTTCGGCCGTCTCGTCGATTTTCTCCGCGGCGGCTTTGAACATCTGCGGATTGGGCTTGCGGGAATCGAACTCGTATGAATAGAGCCTGACTGTAAAGAAATCCAGTATCCCGACCTGTTCAAGATGTTTTTCGAGAGAATGGCTGTTGACGAAGGTATTTGAAACTATGCCGAGCTTCAGGCCGGCATTTTTCAGCGCGGTCAATGTCTGTTTGATGTCCGGCTCGGTCGTGGCGATTTTCCTCAAAGGTTCGTACCAAAGGTCTGCTAAATGCCGCCATTGTTGGCCGTCGAGCTTAACGCCTTTTTTTGTGCCGACATTTCTTAACAGAGCCGATGAATTGAAGTCTTTTTTTGTGATACCGGATATTAAGTGATTAAGACGCAGTGACAGGAGATTTCGCCAGCAGTAATATTCGAAGCCGCCTGTCGATTGCCCGCAGCTTTTGAGGTAATCGTATGATAATCTGGCCCCCTGCCGAAACAGCCGTATGGCGTTGATTTTGCCGAAGTTCAGTATTGTTTCGCCGAGGTCGAACAACACCGCTTTTATTTCGTATTGCGTACTCATTCTTTTGGTATTTATACTACGAAGAGCTAATTGCGTCAACTTCTTCGCAATACTAATAACGAAATACGCTTCACTTTCTTAATGGCGGCGTATCATCTTCAAAAGCCTCTTTAACCCATAGGGCCATTTCCATATCCGATATTACCGACACCCTGTCGGCTGCGTATTCGGCGTCGATGTTGTCCTTTATCTTTATGACGCGTGGGTCGTGCTTGGCTATTTCAATCTGGTATCTGCTTTCTATCCAGTGCTTGATACCTGCGGCGCCGGTCTTATCGGTGATGGCCACACCTATGGTACGATTGAGCAGTTTTTGTGTATCGAAACAGTTGTATATTTCCTCGTTTTTCAACAGGCCATCCGCGTGTATTCCAGCCCTCGTGACATTGAAATCGCTGCCGACCAGGGGAAAGTTCGAGGGAATTTCAAGACCCAGCTCTTTTTTTGCATAGTCGGCCAGTTCGGTTATCGCCGCGTAGTTTACGCCTTCGGTCAGTCCTTTCAACTGGGCGTGTTCGACAACCAGCGCCTCGAGCGGCGGATTGCCCGTTCGCTCACCGCTGCCGAATATAGCGGCGTTGGCTGCGCTGCAGCCGTAGAGCCATGCCGTTGCGGCATCGACCAGGACTTTGTGAAAATCATTGTGGCCGTGCCATTCGAGCTGTTCGGGGGGAACTCCGATTTTTCGAAGCCCGTGTATGAGCTTCGGGATGCTCCGCGGCAGGGCAACGCCGGCCCAGGGCACACCGAAGCCGAGCGTATCGCAAAGGCGAATCTTGACGGGTTTGCCGTATTCTTCGGAAAGCTTCATCAATTCAGAGGCGAAAGGCAGGACGAAACCGTCGTAATCGGCGCGCGTGATATCTTCGAAATGGCAGCGGGGAAGAACGCCGCTATCTAATGCGGCCCGTGCGATATCGAGATAAGCATTCATTGCCTGCGCCCGGGTCTTTCGCAGTTTCAGGAATATGTGATAGTCGCTTGCCGAAGTTAAAATGCCGGTTTCCGCAAGTCCCATTTGCGAGACCAGCTTAAAGTCCGCCGCTACTGCACGTATCCAGCCGGTTATCTCCGGATATTTGTAATTGCGCTGTTTGCACAATTCGACCGCTTCTCTGTCGCGCTTTGAATATAAAAAGAACTCGCATTGTCGAATCAATCCGGTGTCGCCGTCGATCTCGTGTAACAGGTCGTACACCCTTAAAATTTGCTCTGGTCTATAGGGCGGGCGGGCCTGCTGGCCGTCACGAAACGTCGTATCGGTTATCCAGATATTATCCGGGATCTCGTAGTCCACTTTCTTATTATCGAATATTACTCTTGGGAACTCGGAATAGGGGAAAATCTCGCGGTATAGATTCGGTTTTCCCACATCCACAAGTTTAAGATTCTTATTTGCCATTATCTATCTCCAAAAAACCATTAGCTGATACGAACTTAGCAGAGTTTTTTACACCTGATTTTCCACTTTTGTTCGGAATCATCATAAAAAAACAATAGCCGAGGTGGGAGTCGAACCCACACACCCATAACGGGCAGGGGATTTTAAGTCCCCAGCGTCTGCCATTCCGCCACTCGGCCAAACACAGTAAGCTAACGCATTTAATCAAATTTTGCAAATTCTTTCCCGAAAAACGCGTTATCAAACGAGTTTTGCATATTTGTAATAATTATATAGGCCGTTTTTGCAAGGGTATTTTACGAAAAATAATTGCAAATTTAAGCCTCGGCGGATGCAGCAAGCATCGGTATCGGCGATGTATTTAAACCCCATTTGGGAGATTTAATTCGAAATACGTTGAATCAGTTCGGCCGGGGCCTCAATCGAGACAGCAGGAGTTTGATTCGCACTTTTTGTTTTGCTAAGCGTATTCGCCGTTCTATCGTTTTTAGCTGCGGGTCATCACCCGATAATGAACGAGCCTTTTTGATTCTGTTTGCCGCATCGTCTAATTTGCCCATTGACAGATAAACGAAGGCCGAATCCCGCAAAGTGGGAATGTGCTCGTTTCGAATATCGAGCGTGTGGGAGAAAAGTTCCGCAGCTTCCTCGAACTCGCCTTTTAATGCGCTGGCAAGGCCCAGGAAATAATAGGCATCTGCATTGGCCGAGTCTATCTCGATAGCCCGCAGCAGACAGTGTGTCGCACAGCCGATATCATCTAACTCCAGAAACATCGAGCCCATTGATACAAGGATATCGGCCTCCTCCGAAGCCAGTCTCATTTCGGAAACAAGATAAGTCCTTGCTTCGCTCTTTCGTTCTGTCATTAACGCATACTGTGCCATTCTGTATCGCGGGCCCTGAAGGGAGCCGTCTTTATCGAGGGCCAGGCTGAACAGTTCTTCTGCCTGTTCGTAATCGCCGTTGCTGAAAGCGATTTCTCCGAGGTAGAACAAAGCGGGGGCAAAGTCCTGGTCGAATTCGAGAATCCGGTTGAATTTTTCTTTTGCCGATTCTATTTCTCCGATTTCGAGCAGCAGCATTCCGAAATCGAAAATAACTTCTATATCACCCGGGCTGAGCCGAATCTCGGATAAAAAATACTCCTGAGCCAGTTCTTTGTCGCCTGCGGACCAGTGGGCCTGGGCGATTCGGAAATTGATTTGTGGGTGGTTTGGTTCGAGCTCAGCCGTCCGAAGCCAGCAGCGGATAGCTTTTTCATATAGTCCACGCGCGAACAGACTATTGCCGATGTTATAGTAACACAGGCCGCAGGATGGTTTTATCTGCTGGGCGAGATAAAACATCTGTTCCGCCAGATCGTGCAGGCCCATTTCGGTATAAGTAATAATTCTGTTGCAGTAAGACGGTTCGAATTCCGGATCGTGCTCCTGGATATGCTCGAAGGTACTGATGGCCAAATCGTATTGGCCGGTGCGCGTGTAATCGACCGCCAGTGAATTTAATATCTCCAGGTCGGCCGGATTGAACTGCAGGGCAATCTCGTATTCGTTGATCGCTTCTTCGAAACGGTCTATCGAATCCAGCGTAAGGGCCTTATTGAAGTGCCACGAACCGTTGGAAGGATTTATCTCAAGGGCCGTATCCAGTGCGTTAAGTGCCTGCGTCATTTTGCCGTCTTCGTAAAGCTCGTAAGCCTTGCGGGCCTTGCGTTCGGCCTTGTCGTAGGAGCCAAATTCCATATCGTCGAAAATCATGACCTTACCCTGATTTAGTCTGTTCGTTCGGTATATACAGAGTTACTAACGGCCTTATCGCCCACAAAACAACATGGCCTTACCTGTTTTACGGTCTGCGACCGGCTTTTTATCTTCGCCAAATTTTTGCTGGAAATCGAAAATATAAGCTCTTATAATTGCAATGGTTAACAGCAGGAGTCTTAAGCGAGTCGATAAGACGCATTTAAGTGCTGAGTTGTTTTTCTGGAAAGCCGCCGATAATAGTCTTATAATGTGCGACTAAGAAACGCTGGCTGGTGAAGAAAATATATCTTGTATTGACTGTAAAAAAGAAGTGTATAAAAGAGAGAAGTAATTAATAAGTGTATAAGTTATAAGTGACTAAAGTTGTAAAAATTTTAGCTCACTTTAGACACTTTAGTTCACTTGAGCTCACTTTCGACTACCTGGAGATATTAAGATATGATTAAAGAAATAAAGGGACATATAAATGCCGGCAAGGGCGGTTACGCCATTGTAGTGAGCAGGTTTAACGAATTTATAACTTCGAAACTGCTCGGAGGTGCAATCGACTGTCTGCAGCGGCACGGTGCCGCCGATGAGCAGATATCCGTGGTCTGGGTCCCGGGTTCCTGTGAGATTACTCAGGCCGCCAGGAAACTTGCCGACAGCGGCAAATATGTCGCGGTCATTTGCCTCGGCGCCGTAATTCGGGGACAGACCGCCCATTATGATTATGTCTGCCAGCAGGTGGTAAGGGGCATCGGGCAAATCAACTACGATTCGAAGACACCGGCGATTTTCGGCGTGCTGACCTGCGAGACATTCGAGCAGGCGGTCGAAAGAGCGGGAACGAAAATGGGCAATGCCGGCGCAGACGCAGCACGGACGGCCATGGAAATGGCCAACGTCCTGGAACAGATATAATTATTTGTAGTCGCGCGGTCGTAGTTCATAGACTGCGAATTACGAGCCACGGACTATCGTCATGGATAAAAGAACAAAGGCCAGAGAACTTGCAATGCAGGCGTTATATCAGCTTGATGTCCAGGGCCCGGACATACTTGAGCCTCTGAGCCGGTTCTTCATGGAATCGGACACCGATAATTTTATCAGGAATCTTGCCTCGGACTGGACAAAGGGAGCGTGGGACAATCTGAAACAGTGCGACGAGCTTATAGGAGATGCGACGATTAAATGGGAATTTTCAAGGCTCTCGCCCGTCGATAAAAGCATTCTAAGACTGGCGGTGTATCAATTGAAATTCTGCCCCGATATTCCGCCGAAAGTCATAATTAACGAGGCCATCGAGCTTGCGAAGAAATTCAGCAGCGACAAATCGCCCGCTTTTGTCAACGGAGTTCTTGACGCCGTCCTGAAAAAAATAACAAATGAGAAAAGTACCGGCCGATAGACGGTCTTGCTTGACATGGTGTGCCGAATGCCTGTAATATGAACATTAAGGATTGAGGATCGAAATGAAAACGATCGCAGTATTAAATCAAAAGGGAGGTGTGGGGAAAACCACAACGGTAACCAATATAGCGGCGGCCCTTGCCGGTTTTGGTGCGAAAGTGGTTGTTATTGACCTTGATCCTCAGGCGCATCTGACGATTCATCTCGGCCTTGAGCCGCAATCGATCGAATCCGGTTCGTACAGGGTACTGACCCAGTCGGCGAAATTCGAATCCGAAATTATGATGGTGCGCCCGAATCTGTGGCTGTTGCCGGCGAATATTAATCTTGTCGGCGCTGAAAGCGAGCTGGTCAGCGTCGTCGGCAGGGAGATTATCCTTCGGGAAGCTCTGCAGGCGAGCGAGGAAGAGTTCGATTATTGCCTGATAGATTGTGCCCCTTCGCTCGGACTGCTTACTCTCAACGCACTTGCCGCCGCCGAGGAGGTTCTGATTCCGCTGCAACCTCATTTCCTTGCATTGCAGGGTTTTGGAAAACTGCTGCAGACCATCGAGCTTGTCAACAGAAGAATCAATCCAGATTTGACGGTTAAATGGATTTTACTTTGTATGTATGACAGTCGGGCCTCACTACCGAATGAGGTCAAAGCAGATATCGAGCGGTTTCTCCACAGCGCGCGCGGGACCAACAGCGCCTGGGCACAGGCCCAGGTGTTATCTTCTTTTATACGAAGGAATATCAAGCTTGCCGAGGCGCCAAGTTACGGCAAAACAATTTTCGAGTACGAGCAGAATTGCCATGGCGCCGAGGACTACAGGAAAGTCGCTGAATATTTACACTCGCAGTACCAGAAACAAGCAGAGACTGGCTTGTCGGAAGCTCCATCTGAGGGCCAAACTCAGGAACAGCCTGAAGACGCTGCCGGGCCTCGTGAAAAACCGCCCATAGAAATCCAGGAAATCCGCCCGTCCGCTTCCGATGCGCCTGCCGAATTTACTGAAACTCCAACCGACCAGAGCCGCCCCGAATCCGACCAGCAGCAATATTAAAGTCCCCCGGCGTCGAATCGGGGTAAGTCAATAACCGTTTAGTTATCTTTTTTGTCCAGCAGTCCGCGGACTTTCATCCAGTCGGCGCATCGTTCGGGCCAGGTTGAGATAAGGCCGAATTTTTTCTCTATCGCCGAGCCGTGCGAGCCTTTCAGGTAGATATGCATCTCCGCAGGCACGCCCGCCTTGCGAAGCGCGAGATAGAAATAAATGCTGTTTTCGACCGGGACGGCTTTGTCTTCGTTCGAGTGTACAAGAAACGTAGGCGGTGTTTCGGGAGTGACCTGTTTTTCATTTGAAAGATTCTCGACGAGTTCCTTGTCGGGATTTTCGCCTAATAAACCTCGCTTCGAGCCGCTGTGTGTGAACGAATCGTCCATCGTAATGACCGGGTAGAGCAGTATCATAAAATCGGGTCGGCAGCTTTTTTTATCTATTGCATCTTTTGCATCGTAATAGTTGTTCTGAAAATGTGTCCCTGCGCTCGAAGCCAGATGCCCCCCTGCCGAAAAACCCATAATCCCGATTCGTTCCGGGTCGATGTCCCATTCTTTCGCCCTGCTCCTGACAATTCTCATTGCCCGCTGTGCATCCTGTAAGGGAGCCGGGTGGCGGTAGCCGTTGCCGCCGTGGCGGTATTTTAGGATAAAACCGGCGACGCCGATCGAGTTGAGCCAGTCTGCGATTTGTTGTCCCTCGCGGTCCATAGACAGATGCCCGTAGCCGCCGCCGGGACAAATCACCACGGCCGTACCGGTTGCAGTCTCTTTAGACGGCAGGCAAATCGTCAGCGAGGGTTTGTCAACGTCATCATTGCCTTTTGCGCCCGGGGCGCCGTTCGGCCAGAGTAGCTCTGTTTTTTGCGGAGCCGTTGTTTCCGCCGACCGGACCGCTGTGGCTGAGGCCGCTATAACTAAAATGCAGATAAATATGATTCCTAAATACCTTTTCATTTTTTTACTCCCTGATATTTCAATCCAGATTTTCCGGGTTCTGTAAAAGTTCTTTAATGAAATGCAGAAACCGGGCCGCATAAAAGTCGTTAATGTCCTTATTATCGACCGCTATCGACAGACTTACCATTTTGCGGACCGCTGCTTTTCCATTTTGTGGAACGATTGTTCTGATTATATTTCCTACGGCCAGAATAGTGCTGGCCGGCGGCGGCACGATGCCGTAAAACGAATCGATACCGTAAACGCCGAGATTGCTCATTGCCACCGTTTCGCCTTCTATGTCTTCAAGTGTCAGTTGATTGTCACGTGCTTTATCGATCAGCAGTTTTTCCTCGCAGGCTATTTCAGGCAGCGTTTTCTTCCCGGCGTCCCTGATTACCGGCACAACGAGGCCCTGCGGAGCGTTGACGGCGAAACCGATATTGACATGGTCCGCAATCTCGATATTATCGCCGCTCATCTTTCCCGCCATAAGTGGATATTCCTGAACAGCAAGGGCCAGAGCGTGAATATAAAACGTGTTCGTTGTAATTTTAACACCCAGAGATTTCCTGAGTCTGGGGCGAATTGCCATCAGCTCGGTCACATCGGTTTTTGTTTCGAGGTAACAGCAGGGTTTGCTCAGCTTGGATAGCAGCATCCTTTCCCCGACGAGTTTCTGGATTCTTGTTAGCGGTATATACATTTGAGATTTTATACAAATAATAAAATATTCAGGACATCCATTGTGATCTGAATAAAAGGCAAAGTATTTTATCATAACTTATCGGTCTTGCAAGCATTGAAAACTAATAGTTTTTGGGACGGCTTATTACCGGGAAGCTGATGATTTTCTTGTCTTTGACGCCGGTTTACACCGGCGGGCATCGAAAAATCGTCTCATGGTGGTAAAAAATGCTGCGGAGAGAATCGCATATATATGATCAACGAGTTACCTAAGTGACGGATACGGGTGCTGAGATGTCAGCTTTACACCTGTAGTGCATATAAAAACCGGCAGAGAGCAAGACAATAAGGGACTTATAAAATCCGTCGTATGACCGACTATAGGTGGATTAACACAGGTTTCCGAATGTAGATATCAGGACCATTATTTTTTTAACTTAATCCGTTCGAGATTTATTCCGATAGTATCTTTTAACGGTTGAGCGAGAGGATTTTACGGCAATTAGGAAGGACTTGGAAATGGGAATTCATGAGCAGTTAGAAAATCTTATTTACGTTGAATTGCCCTCCGGCGGACAGCAGATATCCGACGAACTCAAAACAGTGAATGAGACAGTCAGTAAAAGAGATGACTGCGATGTCATTGTCGATTTTACAAAAGTCGAGATAATCAATTCATGGAACATCAGTAATCTTTTGATATTGCGCAATCTCCTGGAGGAGAACAGCCGTCAATTGATTCTCTGCGATGTCTGTACTATAACCAAGTGTATATTTGTGGTCGCCGGCCTTGCCGGGATTTTCGTATTTGTCGATGACAAGGCTTCCGCTTTAGCGACTGTTAAAAGCGCCGAGAATTCAGTCCCCGGCAATCCTTCTGATCATTAGAATTTGCAGAGCCGCGAATCCGAACAACATGAGTGATGACAATTCCGGAATCGCCTTGGTTTCCATATTTGTACAGCGTCTCGGAAGAATGCATACCGGTATGTCACGCATACGCGCAGGCGGATATCCCGGCCCGATCCCGCCGAAGGGAATTGTTTGTGTCACTGTATCGTATGGCCCGCGTGGTTTTACATAAATAGTTGAAATATAAGCTGTTACATTTGTCACATAAAAGATGTTCCCGCCCGGGTATTTGAGACGGTAATAATATCGAAAACCGTGCTGGCCCGGATAATACACCGGCCTTAACAAATAATTGCCGCCTGGTATTCCGTAAAAAGTGCAATCGAGGAATGAGTATTGATTTTCAAGGTCGTTATATATCCATTCGATGTTGTCGGCTTGTATAAAATTACCGTATGCCCGCCGGGGACAGGTTAAATCGACGCAGTTATATTCGTATAAATCTCTGCACGCCCCGCCACTTTGAACACTGTACCAGAGGAGGTCAAAATGTTTTTGATAGACAGGGACGGCTTGAACTTTACCCGACGGACAGACCAGTATCAAAACGGCAAAGAATATTATTCGGTGCCTTGCGAAAAGCAGCGGCACGACAAATCGGATTGCCCGCAGGATTTTTTCGAACAGGTGATTATAAAAAAAACGAACTGCGAACAGACTTGGCGCCACAGGGATGAAATGTCTCTCGCCAAGCCTGTTTCGCAGCGATTTTCGTGACGCTATTCCAAACCTTCCTGTCCCCGTTAACCGGGAACCGACATCCTTGCCTAAACCCTCCATGGTTGATATCCTTAATTATGCCATCCGGCATTCGGTTATATAGGCGGCAAAACAAACGGCGTATCCTTA
>CAZMZR010000110.1:0-9679 GCA_964570855.1 uncultured Pirellulales bacterium | reverse complement strand
TTGCGATCCGTTTGAGCTGCATTGTAGCAGCTAATATCAGGCAGGCTATAAAACATACTATCATTACAATTATATTGAACCACGCAATTTTTTGCCATCTATTCATGTTTTTTCTCCTTTGCCTCCCCTGCTGTACTGAATCAAAGTAGCTATGCTTTGAACGACAAGAAAAACTGCAATACCTCCAACTATCACCATAGGCATTACATTCACTGAGATGAAGCGCTCAGGAGCAGCGGATAGCCAGGCGTAGATGCAAGCGACAATGAAATACAACCAAAGCACAGTGTATGCGGCCAAAGTAGCTCTTATGAGAATCAGTTGGTCTCGTTCGTCAAATTCTGTTGTCCCTGTTCTTTTCCTGCTTTTGTTAAAAAAGAAAAGAAACAACCATGCTAATCCACCTACAATGGTTGAACATGCAAACGAGAAAAGATGCAGGAAAGATGGCCCTTCAAGGTAAACAAGTAGTATGGGTAATTGACCGAAAATCAACCAGAGCGGCGCGACTAATAATAATGAAATCCAAGCGTTTCTTTGCCATATATTCATGTTTTTTCCCCTTTTATTCCCCGGCCATATTGAATCAAAACCGCGGCAGAGTAAACGAGCATAGCAACAAGGAACACGCCCATATTGATAACGGGGAGCAGGCAGACCGGAATCTCGCCTTGATCGCCGGCAATCATGCTCGGAATAACACCGGCAACAAAAAGTAGAATGCAAAGCGAAATGAACGCGATTGTTAATGCGTTTTTCTTGATAATACTGTCACGTTCATCGGCATCGGGTTCGGCGAGGCTTTGTTTTCTGCGCATGAAAAACAATGAGACGACTATGAATAGTATAATTATCCAGGACCAGACTTTGGCCAGTCCTGTCCCCGTTGTTCTGCTTCCGGGCGTGAATGCTGCAATGAATATAATAATGCCAAAAGCCAGGAGCAGAACCGACACTGCTAATGTGAACAACGCCCCTTTCTGTGTCCTATTCATAATCCGCCCTTTCATTTATCCTGTTTTTTATATTTGAGCGTCTCATATTTGTAAATGTAAAGTAAACTTTACATATTGTCAAGTATATTTTACATTTTTTTGGATATTTTTTCTTTTTATATGAGTTCGAGAGATCAGAAAACCCTTTATAACCTGATTTACGATAGATAGTTATGTAAATTATGATATGTGGTTACCACAAAAGGCACAAAATCCTTTGGGTTAATCGAAAAAGCAAGCGATTTCTTTGACAATTGGGGCCGAATATGGATCTATTTCTTTTTCCAGACATAGTAGTCCAGGGAATGGTTAGGATAACGGCCGGGGAAGAAAGAGTGTATGTTTCCAAAGCCAACGCTCGGATTCGAACCGAGAACCCCTGGTTTACAAAACCAGAGCTCTACCGTTGAGCTACGTTGGCATAACCGCTCTAAAAGCTATGTAGTAAGTCAGCTTTTAAAACCTATTACTTTACATATAAATGGCCGAAAATGCAAGAAAATTGAAAACAAAATAAGGCGGTTTAACTCAAAAAACCATAAATTCCAGGGGCGTTGCTGGCTTTTTTTCTCGTTCGGCAATCGCTTTGTGCAATGTCGTTTTCTTGTCAATTATACCGAAAAAAGGTAGAATCAGAGTCGATAACAAGCACTGGAGAGAAAGATTTCATGATAGAGTTTTACTGCGAATACTGTGGCCGGAAGATTAGTGCACCCAAAGTCCATTCAGGTAGAAAATTCAGGTGCCCGAAATGCAGGAATTCGGTCGATGTACCACAGGAAGACAGTACAGACTCTGCTCCGGATCAGAGCAATGGATTTGAACCGCAAACCACCCTGAAATATTCAAATTACGATTTAACTCTTTTGAATATTCAGGAAAAGATAGAACTCAGGAATCTTGCAGATAGTCAATCCGAAATCTCCGAAGAAACCAGCGTTGTTAAGCAGGATTCGGGGGAAAAAAAGAAAAAAGATGAAAATGCAGCGGAGCGCAAATTTCCCTGGCTGATAGATATATTTCTGTATCCGCTGAGTCTGCCGGGCCTGAAGAATCTTGTGATTTTTGTCGGCCTGCCCCCGCTAATGTTCGTTCTGCTGTTCATTCTTCCGGGCATGTTAGTGTGTTTATTTTCCATAGTACGTTTAGTTGTGAACTGCCTGATCATTTTGTACATATTTTGGTATCTGGCCGAATGTATCCGTGACAGCGCCGATGGATGGGTGAGAGCGCCCCAGGGGATGGGCGCCCTTCCCGATATGTCCGATTTGTTAAAACAAATGATGCATGTGATCGGCTGCCTTATGTTTTTTTTGATGCCGGCGGTGATTTATATCGGAATAACCGGGAAAATCGACAATTATTTCCTGCTGTTGTTGAGCATTGCAGTTTTTTTCTATCCGATTGGGTTCTTGTCGGTTATTTTGTTCGACTCCGTTTCCGGTTTCAATCCCCGGGTTTTGGTTCGTTCTATTTATAATGCTTTTTTCCCGTACGTCGGGCTTGTTCTTTTGTATGTTTTTCTTGCCTGGTTGATTTGGAGGATGTTATTGGTGGGACAAGACTCAATATTACGGATTTTGGTCATGCGTTTTTTTATGTTTTATACGGCCTTTATAGTCGCCCATCTGACGGGGCGGTTTTACTGGCGGTACAAAGAAAAGCTGAAATGGAATTTACAATCTTAAAACAGGATTGTATTTATGATTGAGTTTAGCTGCAACAAATGCGGGCGGAAATTAAGCGTCCCCGAAAGTCACGCCGGCAAAAAAGGCACATGCCCGAAGTGTAAGAATGTAGTTATTATTCCGGAAATTCAGAATATAAGCTCGGCTCCAAAGCAAAGCGACCCCGAAAAGAAGGAAATCGACTCGAAGTTCTCCGCCTATGATTTAACCTTGCTGGAAGTACCTCAGATTGGCGAGGCTCAGGAGAAGCCAGCCAGCGAATATAGTCAAGCTGCCGGGCAAACCGGCAAAATTATAAAAAGCTCGGAACAATATGGGGACGAATCCGAAACCAGACGCAGATTCCCCTGGCCGATTGATATCTTCTTTTATCCGGCCAACAGGTCCGGGCTGGTGATTCTGGGGGTTATTATCGCAATAAGATGGTTTTCAATAATCGTCGTAAGAAGTCTCGGCTTCTCGACTCCGTCATTATCGCCTATGGTTGTCATTATTGTGCCTTTGATATGTATCTCTATTCTTGTCCGGATCATTCTTTATTTATATTTTTACTGGTATTTGTGTGAATGTATCCGCGACAGCGCCGAAGGCGGCGTCAGGGCACCGGAAACGTTTGCCAAAACTCCCGGTCTTTGGGAACTGCTCTGGTTGTTTTTGAGAACGCTCATTGGTATTGTATTTATAGCAGCACCAGGTCTTGGATATTATTTATCCGTTCGACAGACCGATACCATCTTCTGGGTATTGTTTTCTTGTGGGGCGATATTTTTGCCGATGGGATTGTTGGCATTAGTGATGTTTGATTCTCTCTCCGGCCTGAATCCTATCCTGCTTATCGGCTCGATTCGGAGCACTTTTTTGCCGTATTCCGCCATGATTTTGGTATTCCTGTTGGCAGGTTTTTTCATTATCACTATTGTACAGGACATGGATTTTACACTCATCCAGAAGTTTGTCATTCACTGCGTCGTGATGTATCTGCTGATGGTTACGGCTCATCTGTTGGGGTGGTTTTATGATCGATACAGGCAGCAATTAAGTTGGGATGTGTGACGGCTGCTTCGACAATTATGTTTCGTGTCGTATTTTTACGCTTTTTGCGTGGGCGTCGAGTCCTTCGACTTCGGCCAGGCGAACGATGTCATCGGCGCATTGAGCCAACTGGTCATTGTCGTATTCGATGATGCTGGTCGATTTTATAAAGTCGTTGCTTGTCAGAGCACTTGAAAACTTTGCCCGCATTCCGGTCGGCAGGGTGTGGCTCGGCCCGGCCCAGTAGTCACCTACCGCTACGGGTGTGTAGGAGCCTATAAAGATCGCCCCGGCGTTGTTGATCCTGCCGGCGATTTCCCTGCTCTTGTCGCCGCATTGAATTTCCAGATGTTCACATGCGAATTCGTCCGCCATTTCAACGGCTTTTTCCAAATCGTTCACAACCACGATGGCGCCGAACTTCTCAAGGGATTTTTTCGCCGCCGCGGCCCTTTGCAGTGTCTTGATTTGTTTTTTCAGCTCTGCAAGCGTTTCTTTTGCAAGCTGCTGCGAGTCGGTGACAACGATTGCACTGCTGTCTTCGGCGTGCTCGGCCTGGCTTAGCATATCGGCTGCAACCCACGCCGGATTGGCGTCTTCGTTTGCTATGATTAATACTTCGCTCGGCCCTGCAATCGAATCTATCCCGACGTAGTTGGAGCAGACTTCCTTTTTGGCCGACTGTACCCATTTGTTGCCGGGGCCGACAATCTTGTCAACTTTACCGATGGTCTCGGTCCCGGCGGCCAAAGCGCCGACCGCCTGTGCGCCGCCGATTTTGTAAACTTCGTCAATCTCCAGTTCGTTACAGACCGCCAGAATTACCGGATGGATACTTTCCTTGTGCCTCGGCGGTGAAACAATGACTATCTCTTTGACGCCTGCCACCTGGGCCGGCACGGCGGTCATAATCACCGTCGAAGGCAGTGGCGCCGAAGCGCCCGGCACGCAAATGCCGACCCTCCTTATGGGAGTATATTTTATTCCGGGATGTTCGAAGTTGCCGATAAATATATCTGTCTGATAGTTCTTGACGTTATCAATCGCCTGTCGCAGTGAAGTTAAAATATTTTTACCAATTTCAAGATAAGCTTTTTTCATCTCTTCCTTGGTTACCCGGAATTGCTCGGGTGTAAGCTTTAGTCCATCGAATTTCTCCGTGTACTCTGCGACGGCCTGGTCGCCGCGGTCTGCGACGTCGCGAAGAATTTTTATCACCTGCCGGCTTTCACTGCTGCCGTAACCTGCGAATTGTGCCGCTTGTTTCATATTCGAGCGAAGTTTCCCGATTCGTTTGTCGAAGTCCGGCTGTGACGAGGAAATGAGAATTTTATCAAGTTTGTCGGGCATTGATTTTATCCTTTATCTTCCAAAGTTACCATTGCTGTAAACTCGCGTTGCCTTCTGCAGCAGCAGGTATTTGTTGCCTTTGTATTTAGTCACGATCCCTGCTATTTTGAACCGCACCGGCTCTGGCACTGCGGATTGTCTCTGCTCGGTCAGTTCCAGTACCTCACACGGCAGCAGCCGGAAAGAGAACCGCGGCGTGTTCCGGCCGAGAGCGTCTAATACGAATATCAGTTTTCCGCTTTTATTTCCGGCTAAAAACGCGGTCCTGTCAACGAAAACTGAATTGATGTTTTGCGAATATCGTTTAACAATTGTTGATGTGGTTTCTTTGGTCGCAGGAAGTAGTCGCTCGTTTTGTATTTTCCGCCGTAAGGTGTCCCTGATGGGACTGCTGTCCGCCGGTCTTTGCGCGCTGGGCGGCGTTTTATCTCCGGCTGCTTTGAGCTTTTCAATGACCTCTTCCGGCATGGTCAGCAGGTCGTTCGGATCGTTAATGGCAGGCTTTTGCCCGGTTTCTTCGGCGGGCGATACCTTTTCAGGTTCGTTTTGATCCTGCTTTTTTTCGGGGATGAATTGAATTCCGGGCGGAGTTTTCAGGGGTGAAAAATAATCCGGGAATATGAAGTTCATACCCTTGTATTTTGTAACTGTGCCCCAGAGCAGGTAGTGATTTTCGGAACGCTCGTTCGCATCGACGACCATATTTTCCAGTGTCGCCGACGGCAGTATTTTCAGGCTCGTCCCCGCTTTGACAACCGCTCTGTCGTCGGTAACGTCGGAGCTTAGTTCAAAGAGCCATATATCATTGCCGTCGATGCCGACCAGTTTGCCGTCGATGCCGTTTAGAGCAAAACCGTCCCGTAGCAGAATCGGGCGAATCGCCTGTGCGCCGTGTGCTGCGGTGACGATTGAAAAAAGCATAATCAGGATTAACAGTCTCTTACTCATATTTAAGGTTGTTTGTCCCGGCAAACGTTTTATCAATATCTGCTTTTTGTTTTAGTTTTCAGTAATCAACTCGACGGCCTGCTTAGGCTCGTCCGCGAACTTCAAATGCCGGCTGCAGTCGGGGTCGTCGATTTCAAGAAGGTCAACCAACGGCCTCCAGAAACTTCCCATGAGTATAATCGGTTTGTCTGTTTTTATAAAGCCTTTGTTTTTTAATTCCCAGACCTTAGCCAGTTCCAGCAGTGTTCCTGTTCCGCCGGGCAGAGCGATATAGGCCTGTCCCAGTTTTATCAGCGTATCGAGCCGTTCGTCGAGTGAGCCGGTTGTGATTTCACGGGTTATATATTGATTGGCTTTGCTTCTCTTAAACGCCGTGCAGGTAACGCCGATAATTTCACCACCGGCTTCGGTGGCGCCTTTTGCCGCGGCCGACATTGTTCCACCGTAACCGCCGTTTGCGATTGTAAAACCGGCCCGGGCCAACAGCTTGCCCGTCTCTTCGGCCAGCTCATAAGCCGAATCGCCCGGCTTTGCCCGGCCTGTCCCGAAAATTGTTACGATTTTTTCGTCCATTATTTTTGCGCCCGTTCACGTATGTAATTTAGAAGTCCGGCGGAAAGCAGTATTTCTCTGTCGCGATCGGAAAGCTCCAGCCTGCCGATAAACCCGAACGAGCCGTCTGCTTTGGTGATTTTAATTGTCTCGCCGCTCTTTATTGCTTCGAGCAGGTTGTCTATCCGCAGTTCATCGTCGGCTTCGATTTTTTCGTAATCGGCAGGCTCGGCGAATTCTATCGGCACGATGCAGAAATTTATCAGGTTCGCTTTGTGGATTCGCTCGATACTTTTTGCGATGACCAGACGCACGCCCAGGTACATCGGACAAAGCGCAGCGTGCTCTCTCGACGAGCCCTGGCCGTAGCTTTCGCCCGCCACGACGATACCGGCTATTGATTTTTTCTTTAAATCGAGTGCGCGCTGTGCGAAAGTCGGCTTGCCGTTTTCATTGAAGCAGTTGAAGACCACCTTCGCATATTCCGGAACGTTCGAGCGAAGTTTAAGAAAAGTCCCCGCCGGCATAATATGGTCGGTAGTGATTTTGTCGCCGCATTTGAGCAAAACTTTGCCTTTTAGATTTTCCGGCAGTGGTCCGGGCATTTGAGGTACTACAATCGTCGGTCCCCGCAGGACTTTTACTTTTGCAGCCTGCTTTTCGGGCAAAGGTTTTTCTATCATATTGTCATTGATTATAAATTCGTCCGGCATTTCAATTTTCGGGTATTTGAGTCCGAATAGTTTCGGCAGCTCGCGCGGGTCGGTAATCTTACCCGTCAGAGCGGAAGCGACCGCCGTCTCCGGGCTGACAAGAAAGGCCCGGTCGCCTTTGGTGCCTGTCCGGCCGGCAAAGTTCCTGTTGAATGTACGCAAAGTCACCGTATCGTTCGCAGGCGAAAATCCCTGGCCGATGCACGGCCCGCAGCCGGATTCCAGAATCCTCGCACCGGCCGAAATCAAATCCGCCAGTGCGCCGTTCCCGGCCAGCATATTTAGAACTTCCTTGCTGCCGGGAGCGATTGCAAGTTCGACCATATTGTTTATACAGCGCCCTTTGAGAACTTTGGCCACCATCATCAAATCGGAGAAGCTGGAGTTTGTGCAACTGCCTATAACGACCTGAGATATTTCGGGGCCGGCAATTTCTTTGATGGTTTTTACGTTATCCGGCGAAGAAGGACACGCAGCCATCGGCTCAAGCTCAGTTAAGTTTATCTCGATGATACGGTCATATTCAGCATCCGGATCGGCCGTTAATGGCTGATAATCCTGCTCGCGTTTCTGGGCGGCGAGGAATTTTCTTGTTTGCTCATCGCTGGCAAAGACGCTTGTCGTTACGCCTAATTCGGCTCCCATATTTGTTATCGTCGCCCGCTGGGGGACGGAGAGCTGTTCGGCGCCGGGTCCGAAATATTCGGCCACCCACCCGACATTGCCCTTTGTCGAAAGAATGCTAAGAAGCTTGAGAATTACATCTTTTGCAGCGACCCAGTCGTTCAATTTGCCGGTAAGTTTTACTCCCAGTACCTTCGGACAATTCAGATAGAACGGCCCGCCCGCCATAGCGACCGCCACGTCCAGACCGCCGGCCCCGATTGCCAGCATACCTATACCGCCGCCGGTCGGCGTGTGCGAATCGCTCCCAAGGAGCGTGGCGCCGGGTTTGCCGAATCGTTCCAGATGAACCTGGTGGCAGATGCCGTTGCCCGGCCGTGAAAAATATACGCCGCACTTTGCTGCTATTGTTTGCAGGTACAGATGATCGTTATGGTTCTCCGGACCGAAGCCCGCCAGATTATGGTCAACGTAACTGACCGACAAATCGGTTTTAACTCCGGCCTGCCCAATCGATTCATACAGCAGGAACGCGGTAGTTCCCGTGGCGTCCTGTGTCAGCGTCTGGTCGATACGAATCCCGATCCGCTCGCCGGCGGCGAGCTTGCCTTCAACCAGATGTCTGCTTAGTATTTTATAAACTAATGTTTGTCCCATTTTTTAGCTCCTTGGAATCCACAAAGAAGGTAATTTAACATATTTGTGGGCCGGGAACAAATTTTAGCGTGGGATTATTTTGTATGCCATTGTGAATTGAAAAAACGGGCGACCTTGTCCTCCGCCGAACAAAGCCGCCCTAAAACAACCATACCAGGGCTGCCTTTTTTGCGATCCAGCTATTCCAACGTTAGAATTTCAAAGACATCTTTGTTTCCCAATCACGTATGTTTGCTCTGTCTTCACCGATGATACACAACACCGAATTTTGGACCTTCACCTGATAAACCTTCAACTTACTGCCGTGGTTGCCTGCCTTCGCGTGGCTTTGTACCTGTTGTAAAGTCATTTACAAGGTACGAGTCGTCTCTGCCCGAAGGCTCGGAAGCTGCTAACGGTTGAGCACCCAAATAACCTGTCGTACCTACTGTACTGTTCCAGTACGTGTAGATATTATCATCGTTAATACCACAGGCCGGGGTTTTCTCCTGACCTACATGAATGTCCAAAAACAGCACGTTTTGTGAGTCTCCCTGGTGCGAAGGTGAATTGCCGTAATTTATTTCCTCTCTGCTGCCGTTATATGCGTACATTCCCGGGAATTCTTTAACCTCTCCTGAAGGAGATGTAATCCATGGATTCCTGTCGGCCGCCACCGCCAAGCCCGGCTCGCTCGATGTTGTCAGGGCATAGAGACCGAACGGCATATGATAGGAGTAGCTGCAATAATTATTTGGATTAATCTCTTCACTGGTGAACGGTCCGAAATCCCAAAAGTCGGTGATTTCCATATCGCCTGTATCCACACCCGTATCGATAGGATTAAACTCGCTGACCCCGGAATCGCTCTTACAAACAAACGATTTAGGAGTTACCTCGGTGTACTTGACCAGAAGATAGAAGCAGGATGTGATAGTAGCATAACCGCCGCTGCCGTTCGAGCCTAATTGATATGCAGTTTTTCGATCAGGAGCCATCCATTGGGATATCTGAGTACCCCATGTGGTTGATCTGCCTCCTGCTCGCGGGAGCTCATCGTCATAATCGTTTGCATAGAGCATCATTGCCTTGCCGATACCGGAGAGGTTGGTCCCGCAGACCATCCTAAAGGCGATCTGCC
>CAZMZR010000109.1:0-9966 GCA_964570855.1 uncultured Pirellulales bacterium | reverse complement strand
CTTCCACACGATAGGTCAGGAGTAAACGTCATTTTTCACTGAAAATGGGGAATCTCCTTGTATGCCCGCTTAGCGGGTGTAATATAAAGTTGGCCGATGGAATGGCACAGAGTAGTATTTAGCATATCGAAAGAAAATGGCGGAGGGAATAATACAAATCAAAAGTCAAAATGCAAAAATACAATGTAAAGTTCAAAAATCTCCAACCCAAATCAGGCTCATTAACAACTCGAAACCCTATATTTTAATTTTAATATGTGTTTTTGTTGTTAAATCTTTGATATTTAATATCTTAGCTCGTAAAGAGTAAGTTAGAGAGTTACATTCGTAAAAAAATGGAAAACAAAGCCAATTTCAAGGTAAGTCAAATCAGGATAAGTGTATTTTTAACAAGGAATTATCGCAGAAATGAGCGATCGGACACTTAGTAAAAACAAACCCAATATTAAGACGGAGGACAGAAGACAGAAGGCAGAAGATATAAAATGCAAAACAAAGCCAATGTTAAAATGGGTAATTTGATTGAGGCTCTTTGAAATATAAAGAATGCAGGCTATCAGAAGGCTTCAGGCAGGATTTTTCTTGCGGCGTCGTGAAGGTAGCTTGAAATATGCCGTTCGTTATTCATACTAAGCACTTTTCGAGCCACTTTGTTACAATCTTCCATTGTGACCGAGCGAATCACCTGCTTGATTTCAGGTATCATCGGCGGGGCAAGTGAAATCGTCCTGACCCCCATCCCCAGCAGTAGCATGATATATTCCGGCTCGGATGCCACCTCCCCGCAAACGCTAAGGTCAATCTGTGCTTTGTGAGCATCCTGAATCACGGTCCTAATAAGCCGAAGCACTGCGGGATCGGCGGGCGAATATAATGTGGAGACCAATTCGTTACCCCTGTCAACGGCCAGGGTATATTGCGTAAGGTCGTTCGTGCCGATACTGAAAAAATCGACATCGCGTGCAAGCGAGTAAGCGGTCAGCGCAGCCGAGGGCGTCTCAATCATAATGCCGACCTGAACGTCTCTATTGTATTCGATGGATTCTTCGGCCAAATCCTCCATAACATCGTGCAGAATCATTTTCGCCTGCATCAGCTCGTGGCGGGTTGTTATCAGCGGAAACATTATCTTGACATTGCCGAGCACCGAGGCCCTCAATATCGCGCGCAACTGCGTTTTGAACATCATAAGATTCTGCAGGCAAAACCTGATAGACCTTAATCCGAGGAACGGATTCGGCTCAGGAACAAAGCGTTTACTCTGGGTATATTTGTCCGCCCCGAGGTCCAGTGTCCTGATTACTATGGGCCTGTCACCGAACACTTCAACGGTCTGGGAATAGGCCTGATACTGCTCTTGCTCGGTAGGCTCGTGAACGGTATTTAGATAGAGAAACTCGGTGCGATATAATCCTATGCCGTCACCGCCTTTTTCCAGAACGACCTGGGCCTCTTCCGGGAATTCGATATTTCCCAGCAATGTTATTTTGGTGCCGTCACGTGTTTTCGCCGGCTTTTCCCGTATCGTATCGAGCTTGTGCTCAAGCTCTTCGAATTCACTGGCATACTGGCGGTACTGCTCTGTCGTCTGCTCGTCCGGATTGACAATTACGATGCCTCGATTTCCGTCAACAATCACGGTATCTCCGCCGCTGACCAGCGCCGTCAGGTCTTCGAGCGCCACTACGGCGGGAATACCCAGAGAACGTGCTACGATAGCTGCATGACTTGTCCGGCCGCCCGCGTCACTGGCGATACCCTTGACGAATTCCTTGTTAAAGCCGGCGGTCTGGATCGGGCTGAGCTCCCGGGCGATTATGACGACCTCTTCGGTCAGATGCCCGATCTCTTCGCGCTTTCTGCCGAGAAGATGTTTGAGCAGACGTCTTTCGATATCGTAAATATCGGCCGCCCGCTCACTGATATAGGCATCTTTAACCTTTGTAAAATGCGATGCAATTTCCCGAAGAGTGTTGGAGACCGCATACTCGGCGGTTACCAGCTCGGACTGGATAAAATCGGTGACTTTCTTTCGCAGGCTTCGGTCATGCAGAAAACGCATATGCACCGCGAAAATATCTTTAATTTTACTGCTGGTTTGATTCTGCGCCGCTTCAAGCTCGGTCAATTCGTCGATTGCATTCCTAAAGGCATCCCTGACCCGCTGGATTTCATCCCCTCGTTGTGAATTATCTATTAAACGGTGGGGTATCAGATAATCTTCCGAATCGATAATCAGTGATTTCGCTATAGAAATGCCCGGTGAGACAGCTATTCCCTTTTTGATTTCCATCATGCAGCTCTCGTATCGGATTTTTGAAAATCAGTCATAAGCTATTTTCCAGGCACAGGCTCATCGAAATGTTTATCTTCCACAAGCTCCCGCAAAGCATCGACCGCCTCCTGGGCGTCGGGACCCTCGGCTCGTATCTTAAGTTTACTGCCGCAGGTTGCAGCAAGCATGCTGATCTGCATAATACTTTTGCCGTCCACATTTGTCTGGTCGTTACTGACGGATATTTCGCTGTCGAATCTGTTGGCAATATCAACAAACCGCATCGCAGGGCGCATATGCAATCCGTCCGAGTTTTTTATTTCGACTTCCATTTCACAGACCACTTTTTCCAATGTTTTTTCCCCTGCCATGCGTTCCCGGATATTGCCATGCCGACATTATCGACAAACATATCCACGTTCAATCAAGGTCCTGTGAAAATTGCCGGTTGTTTATATAAACGGATCTTCATCGGCCTCTACAAGAAGGTCTTCAACATGCTCCGGTTTGCGACACTGCCTGAGAAATTTTCGGAATTTTTCCTGCTGCAAATGTCTGAAAATATTTTCCATTACCTGTAAATGTTTGTCCGGATCGTCGGTCGGACTGATTAAAAGTATTATCGAATGTACCGGATGCTTGTCGAGAGCGAAAAAATCAATCCCGGCACTGCTTAGTCCAACCACTCCGACTATATCTTTGACCGACTTGTGTTTGACATGAGGTATTGCAACACCTTTGCCCATTCCCGTACTGGCTTCGTTTTCTCTTTTTATGATCGCTGAGGCGACATCTTTTGAGATACGTTTGCCCAATCTGCCGACTTTTTCAAGTGCTGAAACAAGCTCTTTAATCGCACCGTCACGATTGTCAGCCTGCAGTTCTGTAATTGTTGCTTCAAAACAAACATAATCCGCAAATTTCATTGTATTTGCCCTAATCTATCCCAAACAATTTTTACGGCCCAATTAACACATTCAAATAAAAGATGTTTTATGCCAATTCTGTACTGCCCGTGTGTTTATTGTTTCGTTCCTTACTCTTTACTCTTCGAAGCTGTCTTTCAATCTTATGAACGGCCATATCAATACAGCGGTATGCATCTTCACCCGTTTCGGTACCCACGAAAACTTTGCTGTGTTCGGCCCGTGCGATTACTTCCACCGTCGTACTGCCGCCCGGGCTGCCGTCTATGACCACTTCGACCTGATTGATACTATTGTAATATTTTGGTAGTTTTGATGACTTTTCCTCTGCATGGTTCCTGAGAGCCTCTGTTATTTCGATATGTTTACCTGTGATTGTAAAAAGCAAAATCATTCTCCTTAATTAGACTGTCCGAATTTCAATAGAATCCGTAATACTATTTCACACTCACCTCAGACTTTTATACCGCCGCCTGCACCCGCTCCCTTTCCGGTGTAATAACTCCGCCGCTGACGATAAATCTAAACGCTTCTTCTATTGTCATATCCAAATCAATCGTCTGCTTTTTTGGGACCGTTATCACAAAACCGGTAAACGGAGTCGGCGATGTCGGTATAATAACAGTAACAAATTCTTTTTTTACGGTGCTTACTACTTTATTAAGTCCCGAACCGGTAACAAGACCGACCGACCAGATACCTTTGCGCGGATACTCGACAGCAACCACCCTCGTAAAAAGTTTTTTTTGCCCCTCCTGAGTCAGCAGAAAATCGGTAATTTGTTTTATATAAGGATAAACACGTCTCAACAACGGCGTATTCATTATAAAATTTTCGGTCATACGCCATAAGCTTTTTCCTACATAGCTTGCCAGAAGCGCACCGAGAATACAGACCCCGATAACCGCCACAAGAAAACCCGCTATCGAACCCGGACCATCCACCCAGGTCTTTGCAAGAGATTCTTTGAGTTGCTGGATACGGACTTTCCGCCTGACATCTTCTCTGTTGATATGAATAGCCAGTTCCGCAGGATTGCTTTTTAATTCAGGTTTGAATTCCAGGAGATACTCTCGTACGTCTTCATTGGAGATTTCGACATTTTCATTGTCGAGCTGGGCTATGATATTAACAATTCCCCGATTTATATAAATACTAATATTTTCCTGAATGAAAGTATAACCCCAAATAAATAACCATATTGTCAGGATACTGGGTAAAAGAACAGCCAATCCGTGTAAAAAATATCCCTTAAAACGCCTCGTAACACTCATATTTTCAACACCAAGTCCTTTATGGCTATATAGTTACGCATTACAATATTTGCTGAAGCAGCTATTATTACTCATAGCATCCCGAGCGCCATAGATTACGCTACCGGTTTATTGTAGTCAATAAAAAAGTCCTTTGGTAAGTGCGCACCGACCAGATGTATCACCGCCCCCGGCAGTGATGTTAACATCCATATCGCCCTCTGACACAGAGCAATCGCCATTGCTTGTTCCTTCCCAACCCCGGCAAAATGTGTAAACAAATAATAAAGCGAGCCCTCCACCACAACCGCACCGCTGATACTCACAGGTACCGCTCCCAATACCCAGGTCAACGTAAAGAAAACCAGGTAATATTTTATACTAACATCCACTCCCATATCAGTTCCGAGAAACCAGAAGCCCGTGATAGTTATAACCTGCAGGAAGACCGTCACTCCGAAAGCTGCGAGTATAATCAGGGGTTTGCTGCAGTAAAGGATTGCGGCATCCCTGAGCCTGCCTGTTATCCTGACGGCAAGATTGATTATATAAGACCAAAACCCGGTCAATATCGCCCTTGTTTTAGAGTATAAAAGACCCAGGCAAATGAAAACGGCCGCCCCTATAACGATCCAGAGAAATATCCATTTGTACCCGGCGACGGATTGCAGCAAACCGCCCCGGCCGCCGGAGTTTATCGAGATACCGCTGCCACGAAGAAAAAGAGTGTAGAAAAAAACGGCGATTATAAGCGTACTGACCAATCCGATTAATCTATCGACAAATACACTCAAAGCGGCCTCGAACCATTTCTCGCTGTGCTTAGTAACATACCAAGCCCGGACCAAATCACCTCCAACGGAACCGGGCATACAATTGTTGTAAAAAAGCCCCAGGAAATGCAGCCTGACGGCGGCCCAAAAACCAATAAAAATAGATTGAGTGCGTAAAAGAAGCCACCATCGCATTCCTACCAATATCTGACTAAAAACAAATATAGCCAAGGCGACCGCGAAAATCCACAGATTCATCTTAAGGAAGATTTGTTTAAGATTGTCCCATCTTTCTCCGCCGGATATCCAGAATACTCCCCAAAGGATCCCTCCTGTAACCACCGCAATCCTCAAAAACAGAAATATATGCCTACCTTTTTTGGCCTTCGTATCAATCATTGAAGCCGGTTGCCTTAAAAAGACTTGTTTTTATAAATCATAACGAGTAAAACTTTTAATGGCAAGATGCTAAGAACAACAATTTAGGAGACCCTATAGGTGGCAGCAGACAAGAATATCGAAGAAGGATTGGAACTGACTCCGAAATTTAATGAGAAAGGCCTGATTACAGCAATAGCTCAGGACAGCCGGACAGGTGATATCTTAATGGTCGCTTATATGAATCGTCAGGCACTTGATTTGACAATTCGCTCGGGTTATGCAACATACTACAGCAGATCCCGGCAGGAATTGTGGAAAAAAGGACAGGAAAGCGGGCACGTACAAAAAGTCGAACAAATTCTTGTCGATTGCGATCAGGACTGCCTCATCCTTAAAGTAACCGTCGATTCGGGCCAGTGCCACGTAGGTTATCAATCCTGTTTTTATCGGGCATTAGAAAAAGACAGCGACAAAAAGCTCAAATTTATCGCAGATAGAGTTTACGACCCTAAAGAAACCTATAAATAAAGCTGTTTTTCCGGTTCAGGTTTCTAAAAGAGATGCGCGCCTAAAAAATCAGAAAATTTCTGTATTCGCACCTATAAAGTTATAAAAAAGGCTATGACGTAGTTTTTTCTTGTTTTTTACGTTATAATATGGTATCTTAAATGCACTATAGTGAGGAGCAGTGATGTATTATCCCTGTCTCCTGCTCTATTAACGGGTGAAATGTACGTGTCATAAATGGAATCTTTTTATTTCGGGAGGACTCTAAAAATGGAAAAAAACAAATTTAAATGGATATTGTTTTTTGCGCTCGCAATGCTGCTAAGTACCGCAGAATATGCTACAGCCGCTGCACCAGTAAATGACAACTGCTCAAATGCACAGGCAGTCGGGAACGTAACAAATCTGTCATTCAACTCAACAGATGCGACATTTGACGGCCCCGGCCATTTTATCACCAGTGAAAACATCTGGTATGTCTATACGGCCACATGTACCGGCTGTGCCACCATCAGCCTGTGCGGCAGTGATTACGACACAATGTTGGCTGTCTATGACGGAAGCAGTTGCTATCCGGCCATTGAAGATTTGCTCGCATCCAACGATGACTACTGTTATCACCAATCACAAGTGGTTATCCCGGTTATCGCCGGAAACAAATACCTGATCGAAGTTGGCGGTTACTATGGATGGACAGGTACGGGTAAACTCAGCATTAGTTGCAGCTTAGGGTCCTGTCAGCCATCTAATAATAATTGTTACAACGCCGAATCGATCCTGAATGCAAGCGATAAAAGCTTCGACACTCAAGGAGCGACATTCGATGGCCCCGGTTATTGTATGGATGGGCCAAACATCTGGTACTGCTATACAGCTTCTTACTCAGGTAATGTCACTGTCAGCTTATGTGGCAGCTCCTATGACACCAAGCTTGCTATTTATTATGGGTGCGGGTGTTACCCATCCATTAACGAAATGATCGAATGTAACGACGACGCCTGTGGTTTTGATTCAGAGATTACTTTTACTGCTACAGCCGGAAATCATTATCTTATCGAGATTGGAGGCAATCGCTCATCCAGCGGCCAGGGAATTCTAAATATCACACCCGGTCAAACCTGCCCGCCGGTAAACGACGACTGTGATAACGCACAGTCGATAGGCAACGTGACAGACCTGGCTTTCGACACAACCTGTGCAACCTCTGACGGCTCAGGACTGTGCATGACAAGTCCGAACATCTGGTATTGCTACACGGCTCCATGCACGGATGAAGTTACTGTAAGCCTCTGTGGCAGCAGTTTCGACACGGTGCTGGCCATTTACGATGAGTGCGGGTGTTATCCGACAAGCAGCAGGGTTATCGCCTGCAACGACGACTACTGCAGTCAACAGTCTGAAATAACCTTCTCCGCAGTCGCCGGCAATCAATACCTGATCGAAGTCGGAGGTTTCAGTTACGAAACCGGTGAGGGTATTCTCAATATCAGTTGTGAAAGCCAGCCCGGTGGTGTTCCCAACGATTATTGCTTCCTCGCACAATCAATCGGTAACGTAGTAAACCTGTCCTTCGATACGACAAATGCCACATTCGACGGCACCGGCATCTGTATGACCAGTAACAATATCTGGTACGTATATAACGCCACATGCACGGGTGATGCAACCGTCAGCCTTTGCGGCAGTGCGTTTGACACCAAGCTCGCAGTATATAACGGAAGCAGTTGCTATCCGTCATCCAGCAGCCTGATCGGCTGCAATGACGATGCCTGTGGCTACAATTCGGAGCTCACATTCCCTGTCACGACAGGAAATCAGTATTTAATTGAGGTCGGCGGATACGGTGCATCAGCCGGTCAGGGTGTCATAAGCATCACCTGCGAGGGCACAGCAGTAGAAGGCAAATCGGACCTCGGCGACGCACCTGACAGTACCAACAATTATAGTACATCAATGACAGCCTACCCCAAAGGAGGACCGACTGGAACCCAGGCCCGTTACCCGACGGTTTACAACAGCAACGGTTCCGGACCTTACGGCCCGATGCATCTGAATTCCGAAATTGTGGCATATCTGGGTGAAGATATCTCACATGAAATAGAAGCCGACAACGGCTATGACGAAGACGGAGTCAACAATATTAAACCGCTGCAAAACTCGCCTGACCGCGATAAAGACGACGACGGCGTCATCTTCCCGATCAATATGCCAAGTTGTCGCTGGACAACGTTTGACTATCTCGTTAACGTTGTCACTCCGGGCACGGACCTCTGGGTCAATGTCTGGTGCGACTGGAACCGGGACGGCGACTGGGACGACGATACATCAACCAACCCCACTCTTGTCTGTTCAAGCAGGACTGTCTCGGAGTGGGCGGTACAGAACCAGTTGCTGTACGATTTGTCGGCCGGCGTGCATCAGATCACTACTCCCGCCTTCCTGTCATGGCATGAGGACGATTCGGAAGCGGATGCGATATGGATGCGAATCACTTTATCGGAAGAGCCATGGAAAGGCGGCAGCAATCCGGGCGTAACCGGTAACGGCGGTTCCGGCCCACAGGCAGGATACATGGTCGGTGAGACGGAAGATTACTACTTCGTCCCGAAAGTAGAATGCGAAATATGTGAAGACATGAACGGTGATGGAATCATCGACGTCAATGACCTGACCATTATCGTAAACAACTGGCTGGCTTGCTGCAAGTAGCATATTACAGGTCAAATCAGAATATTACAAAGGGCTGTCGATATAAAACCGGCGGCCCTTTTCATTTTGCGCCGTTAAAATAAGACAAGACAGCTCATCTGATTTGTTTCGCTGCTTCTTTTGCAAAATATGTAATGATGATATCCGCGCCTGCGCGTTTGATGGCGGTAAGCATTTCCATCATCGCCGATTCTTTATCCAATAGTCCCGCCTCGGCGGCGGAATTTAACATCATATATTCGCCGCTGACGTTATAGGCGGCAATAGGACAATCGAACCTCTGCCCGGCTCGATAGATAATATCAAGATATGCAAGGGCGGGCTTGATCATAACAATATCGGCGCCTTCTTCTATATCGAGTGCAATCTCCGCCATCGCCTGGTTACTGCAGGCCGGGTCCATCTGGTAAGTTTTCCTGTCACCAAAGGCGGGGGCTGATTCGGCGGCGTCCCTGAAAGGACCGTAAAAAGCAGAGGCGTACTTCGCTGAATAAGACAAAATCGCCACATTCTCGAAACTGTTTTCCTCCAGCGTTTCGCGGATATACTTGATCCGACCGTCCATCATATCCGAAGGAGCAACCACATCCGCACCGGCCTGGGCGTGTGAAAGAGCCACCCTGGCCAGCAATTCGCAGGACGCATCGTTATCAATCCCGCCGTTCCCTCGACTACGCTCGGGACAAGCTTCGATTACGCCGCAATGACCGTGGTCGGTGTACTCGCAAAGGCAAATATCGGTAATCACTAAAAGTTCCGGCGTCGCCGCTTTAATTTCTTTGATCGCCCGCTGTACTACGCCGTCCTCGGCCCACGCCTCCGAGCCTACGGCATCTTTTTTGCCGGGCAGGCCGAAAAGAAGAACCGCTGGTATTCCGAGCGAGGCGATGTCCCTTGCTTCTTCGGCAATCGTATCGACAGAAAAGTGGAAGCAGTCCGTCATCGATTTAATTGGCTCTTTAACGCCCATGCCCTCCCGCACGAACAACGGATAAACAAAATCGTCCACTCTCAGGCTCGTCCGGCGAACCAGCCGCCGCATCGAATCGCTGCTTCGCAGCCTTCGCATCCTGTTTTTGGGAAAACCCATAACAAACTCCTTAATACATAAAGTTAAGAGTGAGCTAAAGTGACTAAAGTGA
>CAZMZR010000108.1:0-10228 GCA_964570855.1 uncultured Pirellulales bacterium | reverse complement strand
TTGATCTGATCGGTAAGATCGACTTCAATAGCTTCCGTAGGAAGGTCTGTATCCAACGAGCTGTCAGCCAGTAATCCCTGCGTATCGGCGTTAAGCAAAAGCCTACGTTCCAGACGCTCAAAAAACGGGGTTTCCAAGTGCTCATGGCATTGTGGATTTCGGTTTCGCCATAGTTTTCTCAGTATGCGTTTCATTATAATTTTCCTCTTTATTTATTCTTACAATTCCCATGGAATTTGATACTTTTCATCTGGCTGTAGCCGAGAAAAATAAGGAAGTACCGATTCCCATTTTTGCTTAATTCTTTAGACAAGTAAGACATCGTACCGGTTCCCATTTTCATTTGGCCCTTTAGACAGATTTATGTATTAAAATCACCCTTTTTGGTGAATATAACTAAATAAGAGTGCCACCTTCCAACCGATGTATAACGCTTTTTTTAATGATTTTCTAAATGTGTATTTTTTAGATTATTTCTGCAAGATCAGGTTGCAAAAAAAACGTACTAAATTAGTACCAGCCGATAATAACTATTCTAAATATAGGATGCATCAAAAAGTAGATCAGTACCGTTTTTTTGGGGGAAAAATAAGTTTTATTCATTTTTTTGTCCACTTTTGAACATTTTCGGGTATTGGTGGTCCCGCGATATCGGGTACGGATTCAACATGACAGAGATTTTCTAAAAGATTTTTTACGATATTTATTGTGTAAAAATTATTAATTTTTTTTTCTTTAGAGAAGAATTCTAATAATTTCTTCAATTAAAATCATGACGGGATTTTCGTTTTTAACAGACGTTATTATGGGACAAGTAAAGCCTGTTAACTATAACCAATGTGGAGGTATGGTGTTATAATTCATTGAGTGAGTTAATTATCAGAAAGTTGACACAATGAAAATGGAATTGTCTGAAATCGTCTTGAGAATTCAGTCTTTCGACATATTCGTATGTGGACATACTCCGGTGGAAAATGCTGACATGGGGGCGATATTCGTGTATTCTGTCTTAACCTGGCTTATAAAGGCATGAAATTGTGAAATAATCGTTAAAACGAACGTACGATACAAATAGATGGCACGGAAATTTACACTCCAATCCAGAACCGCAGCAGATAAGATAGATTTTGCAACTGATCTCAACCAAGAGCAGTTAGCCGTAGCTACCGCGGGCAATGGCCCGATTCTTGTAATAGCCGGCGCCGGCAGTGGTAAAACCCGGGCTTTGACGTATCGATTGTCATGGCTCGTTCATAATGGTGTGGACCCTTCACGAATAATGCTTGTCACATTCACCAATCGTGCAGCCCGTGAAATGCTCAGCCGTGTTGAGGTCTTGGTTAGACAGAAGACTAAAGATATATGGGGCGGCACTTTCCATCATATTTCCAATAGGATTCTTCGTCGGCACGGCAAGAAGTTAGGAATCTCGCCGGATTTTACTATCTTAGACAGAGAAGACTCCAGGGACCTTATCGCTTCCTGTGTACAGCAGGCGGGGGTTGATATTCGTAAGAGAAGATTTCCGCAAAAATCAGTTTTAGCTGCTATTTCAAGTTTTGTCCAAAACACTCTTGAACCTCTTGAGGACGTAATATCCAAACGTTACCCGATGTTTATTCGAGAAGCCGCAGAAATTGAAAAGGTTTTGGTTCTCTACACTATCAGAAAACAGGAAAGACAACTGCTGGACTTTGACGATTTGCTAAGCTTTTGGCTAAGACTGATGTCCGATTACGAGGACGTACGTAACGCACTTGCGAATCAGTTCTTGTACATTCTTGTAGATGAATATCAGGACACCAACGCTGTCCAGGGTGCAATCGTTGATATGCTTGCCTCGAAACACCGCAACATTACGGTTGTTGGTGACGACTCGCAGTCCATTTACAGTTTTCGAGGGGCGAGCTTTCAAAATATTATCACTTTTAGAGAAAGATACCCGGAAGTTAAAGAGTATCGGCTTGAGACGAATTACCGTTCTGTAAAGGAGATACTTGCAGTTGCCAATGCAAGTATCGGGCATAACAGTCGCCGACTTCCTAAAACGCTGCGGGCAAAAAGACCATCGGGACTAAAGCCCGCTGTCGTTCCGGCTCAGGATCACTTCATTCAATCCCGGTTCATCGCAGAGTATGTGCTTGTTCTTCTCGACCAGGGGCGGGGCCTGAAAGATATAGCCGTTCTATATCGCAGCCACTGGCATTCGCTTGAGATTCAGCTTGAGTTCCAGCGACGCAACATACCGTTCCAGGTACGCGGTGGTTTGCGGTTCTTCGAGCAGGCCCATATGAAAGATGTATTATGTTATATGAGGATACTGCAGAATCCTCATGATGAACTTGCCTGGCTAAGGCTCCTTAAGATGCTACCGAGAGTGGGTAATGCTTTGTCGCAGAGGATTTGGGAACGTATTAATCAGGTGGATGATACGTTAAATCTGGCCGGCGATTCTAAGACGGCCGCTTTGCTTCCTGCCGGCGCCAGACCATTCTATCAGGATTTCACGGGACTTATTAAGGAATTGATGAAACTAAACTCTCCTGCGGAGGTTATCGATACGGTGTTGGATCGCTGCTATGACGATTATCTCGTCTCTCATTATGACGGAGCCGAGCTTCGTAGGCAGGACATTCGGGCTTTGGCAAACTTCGCCGCCCAGTATAATACAGTGGAGGCGTTTCTGGCCGACGTTGCTTTGGCCGGAGAATTTTCAGGCGAGACCGTCGTGGCAGGACCGGCGGAGCAGGAATTTGTTATCCTTAGCACGGTTCATCAGGCCAAAGGGCTCGAATGGCCCGTTGTCTTTATTCCCTGGCTGGCTGACGGCAGATTTCCGACGGATATGGCGATCAATACCCAGGAAGATCTGGAGGAAGAAAGGCGGGTCTTCCACGTGGCGGTGACACGGGCCAAAGACGAGTTATATCTGGTCGTTCCACAGCTTTACCGCAACCGGTCCAGAAGTTTGATCATTATGAAGCCGAGCCGGTTTCTAACGGAGCTGGGAAATGATTTGACCGAACAAATGGAACTCGAAGAAGGCCTGCCGCATTTGATAGCCGGTGAGCAGGGGGATACTTTATCTGAGCCGGAACAGACCTGACAGCATCATGCCCATCCAATACTGCCTAATTTGTGAAAAAATCAACTCTTGAATTTTTATGGCTAATGTTATATCATATAATAAGTAAGGCTGATTGATAGAATCAGCCGGAAATGAATAGAAATGATGTTGAGCGGAGAGGTAGGGGTGCTACCGAAAACAACCATCATTCATAAAATTTTCCTGGTGTAATAATGAAAAAACGAATTCTAAATAAGATTTTCATTCTGTTTGTCCTGTTGATGGTTTTGGTTTGCATACAAAAACCCGTATGGGCCGGGACGGAGGATTTGATAACGGAAGATGTTTCTGAAGACTTGATGCGACAGCCAAGGCAAATGGAAAATCTCGGCCGTGGAGTTATTGCGGTAAATATGGGCGGTACAAGAGGTGACAATGTATTTGTTGGATGGCGAATGCTGGGAACCGACCCGAATGATATTGCTTTTAATCTTTATCGCTTGACCGCCGAAGAGGAGCCTGTCAAACTTAACGATCGGCCCATTGCTCAAAGTACGAGTTACATTGACATTAATATTGACCTGAGCCGGCCAAATTCATATTTTGTCAAGCCGGTAACAGATGGAAATGAACTGGAGGCAAGCGGAGCATTTACTCTGCCGGCAAATACACCTGTGCAGCAATACATCTCGATTGATCTTCAGACTCCCTCCGGATATAAACCGAACGATGCATCCGTTGGTGACCTTGACGGTGATGGAGAGTATGAAATAGTCCTGCATCAGACGGGAGTTAGTCAGGATAACAGCAACGCTGGTTTCACAGATGAACCGATACTCCAGGCCTATAAGCTGGATGGCACTTTTCTCTGGGAAATTAATTTGGGGATAAACATCCGCGAAGGTGCACATTACACTCAGTTTATGGTCTATGATTTGGATGGTGACGGCAGGGCGGAAGTCGCTTGTAAAACTGCCGATGGGACGGTAGATGGATTGGGAAAGATAATCGGCGATCCCGAAGCGGATTATCGTAATTCATCAGGCTACATCCTTGACGGACCGGAGTTTCTGACCATCTTTGACGGCTTGACCGGTGCCAAACTTGTCACGACCGATTATATCCCGCAAAGAGGAAGAGTTACGGACTGGGGAGATAATTACGGCAACAGATGTGACCGGTTTCTGGCATGCATTGCATATCTTGACGGCGAAAGGCCGAGCCTCGTAATGTGTCGCGGTTACTACCACGGCCGAGGTGGTTATCACGGCCGAACCGTCCTGGCTGCATGGGATTTCAGGGATGGTTTACTTACACATCGCTGGATCTTTACCGCGGTACAGGACGGTATAAATGATGAATACACAGGACAGGGTAATCATCAGCTAAGTGTTGGCGATGTGGATGATGACGGCAAAGATGAAATCATATATGGTGCTTGTGCGATTGATGATGACGGCACAGGACTCTATTCGACGGGATTGGGCCATGGTGACGCCATGCATCTGTCCGATATTGATCCGAACAGGCCGGGCCTGGAAGTTTTTCAAATTCATGAAGGGGATAATAATCCCGGCGCGGAATTGCGGGATGCCTCAACAGGTGAAATTTTATGGCTAACTGCGGATGATGATGCCGGCAGGGGGCTTGCAGCAGATATTGACCCAACTTATTTGGGATATGAATGCTGGGGCGGTCCCGGCGGGTTACGTAACTGCAGGGGAGAGAGTATTGGTAGTACTCCTTCGTCCACAAATTTTGCGTGCTGGTGGGATGACGATTTGCTTCGCGAGCTGCTGGATAGTAATCGAATTTCCAAGTGGGACTGGACGGACAACCGGGATTATACGATTTTAACGGCCGTGAATTGCTCATCGAACAATGGGACAAAATCGACGCCTGCTTTGTGCGCCGATATTATGGGCGATTGGAGGGAAGAAGTTATTTGGCGAACGAGTGACAATCAGCAGTTGCGAATCTTTACTACAATTATACCGACAGACTACCGTTTTTATACATTGATGCATGACCCGGTTTACAGGCTGAGTGTGGCCTGGCAGAATGTCGCATATAATCAGCCGACGCAGCCCGGTTTTTACTTCGGCTATGATATGCAGCCGCCTCCCCGGCCGAATATTACATTAGTCGATAATCAGACGATATCTCCGTAAATCCTGCTGACTGATATCACCGATAAAATACGGATGTGTATCGGAGTTGGTGATTTACAGTTCTACGATGACATTTCTCTTTATAACATAAAAGCAATCTGATATATATGACATGGATAATTCAATAGATGGAAAACACCGGCTCGGTTGTACGTTGCCGAACAGGTTTTTGAGATGAAGATAAATCATGGATGATTCGTATATTTCCAGTCCGATAGGTGTCTTGACGGTTCTTTGCGGGGTGGGGGCTTTCTTCTTTTTTTTAGAAGAGAAAACAAAGTGGAAGCTTTTCAATTATTTCCCGCCTTTGGTTTTTATATATGCGATTCCTGCAATTATGTCGAATACAGGAATATTGACTCGAACATCTCCGGTTTATGACTGGTTAAGTTCGATTGTATTGCCGATGTTTCTTGTCATCATGCTATTAAAGGTTAATATCGCCTCTACGGTCAGGATAATGGGCAGGGGGATTATCGTTTTATTGTTCGGTACCGCAGGTGTTATACTCGGTGCTCCTGTTGCCTTTTTGCTCGTTAAGAATAAACTGCCCGATGATATATGGAAAGCTTTCGGCACGCTGGCCGGTAGCTGGATCGGCGGTACAGGCAATATGGCCGCCGTTAGCGATGGAATCGGTACGAGCGGGCAGGGATTCGGACTTGCGGTACTTGGTGACAATCTTGTTTATATTATCTGGCTGCCCATCCTTTTAGGCTCGAAAAACTTTGCACGATTTTTCAATCGTTTTACGAAGGTGGACGCTAAACGAATTCGAATGCTTGAGTCGGCCCATACTGAAATCCGACAAAAACAGGAAGCTGTCGGAATGCGGCATTTTCTTTATCTTCTTTTTTTGGGATTTGTATGTACATGCGCCGCTGCATTTATTTCGAGTAAGCTTCCTGAATTTCAACCGGTCCTGACCGCTTCATCCTGGAAGATACTTTTAATCACGACGATGGGAATACTGCTTTCATTGACACCGGCAAGGCATATTCCCGCAAGTCACGAGCTTGCAATGGCTCTTGTTTATATCTTCGTTGCAAACATGGGAGCCAGGGCCGATGTCTCCGGTCTTACAGCTTCGGCCGGATGGTTCATACTTGGGTGCTATATATGGATAACTTTCCACGGAGCTTTTTGTCTGCTTGGTGCATATCTGTTGAGAGTGGATATACATTCAACCGCGATCGCAAGTGCGGCGAATATCGGCGGGGCGGCAAGCGCGCCTGTGGTCGCCGCCCATCATAACGAAAAGCTTGTACCGGCAAGCATCCTTATGGCCTTGATGGGTTATGCAATTGGAAATTATGGAGCATTGCTCGCTGCCTGGCTGTGTTATTTATTGAGCGGTTAAATAAAAGTCACGCCGATATCGGTTTTACGGGACTGTATATTTTTGTCTATCTTGACGCTCTGCCCTGGCTCGCTATTGTCTTTCCCTGTCTGCTCTTTGTTCTGTAATCTCCCTTTCCTGCCGATTTATAATCTGGTCTTTTTCCCGCAATTGATTTCTTAGTCGTTCATTCTCTGCCCTGAGCTCGTGTATCTCTCTTTCCATCTGCTCCATGTTGTCCCTGAGTCTGCCGACCATCGCCTCTATTCGCTCAAGATGCTTGATGAAGGCTTCTCTTACCTGACCTATGACGTTTTGCATATTATCCCATCGCTTTTGCATCCCTGGTCTTATCGGTTCGGGTTCCATCGGCTGTTCCGGCAAAGGTCGTAACTTCTCTCTTACACGTTGTTCAATTTCTTGCCCCATTCTTTCGCGAATTTCTTCGGCTTCACGTGTCATTTGCCTGAGACGGTCGAGACATTTTTCAATCTCACGCAGCCTTCGTTGTTCGATTTTCCTCGCCTGCGTTTCGATTCTCTCGGCCAGCCTCATGGCTTTTTCACGGAGCTCCCTTGCTTCTTCGGGACGACCCTGCTTTTCCGCGTTATTGGCTGCTTCCCTCATTTCCATCGATCTGGAGCGTAAAATTTCCATTTGTTCGGCCGGTTCTCGACGTTCGAGTTCCGGTTTTGGGGCCTGCTCGCGCTCTTTGATATCGGCTGTATGTTCTGCCCGGACTATGCTGTTGAGTATGAGCACTGTAAATATCACAGGAACAAATATTCTGTAAACTTTCTTCATGATATATCTCCTTCTGATTAAATTGATGTAGTACCTGCTGTTTTTAGGCTTATTTAAATTGATTAACAAATAAGACCGACAAAGTCAACAGATGACAAAGGAAAATCGGTTTCTGATATTCTGACGTCATTGTAGTGCAGGAAATCTGTAAATTATTTTTCCCTCTTTGATACCCTGCGAAGGTTCGTTAGAAATCCTGATGGAACTGACAAGCCCATGCTTTGAATTTTATGTACATCCTCCCATGCTTTTTCATATTGGCCTTTTGTGAAGCGGACAAGGGCCCGTTTGAAGCATACTTCGGTACACTTTGGGTCTGTTTCGAGAACCTTTGTGAAGTCTGAGATTGCCTGGTCGTACTGGCACATAGTGACATGGATATTTCCTCTTTTGACGTAGGCATCGATAAAATCCGGATTAATTTCAAGAGTTTTAGTGAAGTCTGAAATCGCCGGACCTAACTGGCCTATCGCGACGTAAACAAGCCCGCGATTGTAATAGGCATCGGCGTAAGCAGAATTTTTCCGGAAGGCTCTGGCAAATTCCGATATAGCCGTTTCGTATTGACCTTTTACGGCGGCGTCGATTCCACGATTATTATAAGCTTCGGCGGTACTTGTTGTTTTCTCAATAGTCTCGCTTTTTCCCCGTAGTTGGTCCTGCCATCGCTGTTGAGGTTTGTTCAGAGTTTCTTCGAATTCCGTCTGCCATATTTCCATCGTCCCCCGGAGCAGCTCGAGCATCTTTGTTTCAAACACATTGCCGGTCTCGATGTATTCTAACTTTTGAAGTATTTTACAGCTAATCGGATATTTGAGTTTTGCGGTCGTGTACGGCATTGATGTAATTTTTCCGGCGTTTATGAATGTCTCACGATAGCCGAATGATTCTTTTAGTGTAATATCGAAGGGAAGGCGATAATGCGAGGTAACACCTGTAATAATATGAATAAATCCCAAACCTATGATAATGAGAACGGCCGCCACGCATAAGGTGACGGACGTTCTTTCATGCCACTTCTTTTGTTTTACAGCCTTTTGTGTTTGTACAGATGCTCCGCAGTGTGGGCATTTTTCCTCTTTACCACTGATTTTCTTCCTGCATTCCCTGCATTTAATGGTAGCCATTGTCTAACCCTTATAATCATTCGGTGCAATGTATTCGACTGATTTTGGAGATTCTGTCAATTTTTTTGTGCATAAAAATTCAATATTATCGCTTTTTACATAAATCCTTGTTGGATGCATTTTCTTGACAGCAACCTAAGAATATCCTGCTTATTTACTTGTCGCAAAATAGGTTACATAATAATTGGCTTTGCTTTTCTTGACTGCAACCCCATAATATCCTACATATTTACTTGTCACAAAAGAGCTTACGCAAAAATTGGCTTTGTTTTACATTTTTTTCTGTAGGATGGGCAGGTTTCCTGCCCATGCAGTTGTGTTATAATTATCTTATTCAGCATGGGCAAACAAGTTGTCCATCCTACCGACTTAAACCAAAATTGGCTTTGTTTTCTCGTCCCGGCGTAGTTGAAAACGAAGCCGGGTTTGAACCCGCCAATAAGCTTGTCCTGAGCATAAGTCGAAGGATTGACGGGCTAAATATGGAATTTTCATGTTTTGTTTTAACTTTACACTTTTAACTTCTGACCTGCATTTTCCCTCTACTATTTTGTGCCATTCCATCAGCCAACTTTATATAATACCCCTGCCCGGCAGGCATACAAGGAGATTCCCCATTTTTCAGCAAAAAATGACGTTTACTTTTGACTCAGAACTCGTTATGCGTTCGTTGTTCATGGTTCGTAGTTTGATCCTCAATTCTTGTCATAGTTTCTGCGTAAACAGGAATCCAAATATTTGTCATGCTGAACCCTTCGCTACACTCAAGGGCAGGCTAAGTGAAGCATCTGACCGGCGACTATATACCTTTTTATACTCTTTGCATACGTAAAGCGCGTACGCGCTTTACGTACGAGCCTTTTCCTATGTTCTTAATATAGCTGGATTTACCTTATCCGTCTTATATTATTCATTTTTGTAATAGAATATTCAATAATGGACACATTGCCTCATAAACTCATATACTCTTTAACCCATAAACCCCTCAATTTTTTCCCTTGCCCACTATGTTGCCGGAGTATATATTCTGCCTTGAGACGACTTCCCTGATTTTTGAACCGGACGTGAAGGCTCTCCGATGTGGCCGCTATCTCCGACACACCGACGGGGACGGAATGCAGGAAATGCTGCCCAGACCAAGTTTATTGCAGATAAATTGATATTAGAGTAAAGAGTTTATCGTGGCGTATCGTTAAGAGTTTACGTAAATAAAATATAGAAGCTGATCTGCCTCTGGCGAGGTAGAACCAGTAAATGCAAGGGACGACTTAACGGCTGCCTATGATCATCGTTTTAAAGATTATTTCTTTTAATAAGGGGGATTATCATGTCAGACAAAATCGTGCTAAGAAGAGTCATGAAACTCAAAACGGTTGATACGGGTATTTTTTCTGTGCTCCAAGTTTTTCCTGAGAATATTATAAGTTTGCTACCAATATCAGAGAAAATAACAGAAATAACAATTAAAAGCTGTGATGGTACTACAAACATCAAAGTTTCTCACAGTGAAAAAGAAATAAAAGATCTCATAAAGGAATGTTTGCGTCAGGATGGTATGGCTGACGCAAATCATTCTTTGTAGTATTTATCAAATCCTAATATCAGGATTCGTGAGATCATTTGTTCGTAGTTATCACTATTTATTAATGAGCACAAGAGAAAACAATCTAGGAGTCTGTCGGAGAACTTCATTTCAAGGTGAGTAATCATGCAATTCTAC
>CAZMZR010000107.1:7193-10238 GCA_964570855.1 uncultured Pirellulales bacterium | reverse complement strand
GGTTGTTTCCCTCTTGACCATGGAGGTTATCCCCCACAGTCTGACTCCTGAGATAATCTTTACGGTATTCGGAGTTTGGTTGGGGTGGGTAGGCTGGTGGCCCCCCATCCCCATTCAGTAGCTCTACCCCCGTAAAGTAGTAACTCAAGGCTAGCCCAAAAGCTATTTCGGAGAGAACGAGATATCTCCAGGTTTGATTAGACTTTTACTCCTCCCCACAGCTCATCGCCTAACTTTTCAACGTTAGTGCGTTCGGTCCTCCAGGGATTTTTACATCCCCTTCAACCTGGCCATGGGTAGATCACCTGGCTTCGCGTCTACCACCTGCGACTTATTCGCCCTATTCAGACTCGCTTTCGCTACGGCTCCATCCCTGAGAGATTTAACCTTGCCACAAACGGTAACTCGCCGGCTCATTATGCAAAAGGCACGCGGTCAGGCATTACCCCGACGAATCGGGGTCATAGCCCTTCCACAGCTTGTAGGTGTATGGTTTCAGGTACTTTTAACTCCCCTAATAGGGGTACTTTTCATCTTTCGGTCGCCCTACTTTTCACTATCGGTCGTTGAGTAGTACTTAGCCTTGGAGGGTGGTCCCCCCAGCTTCACACAGAGTTCCACGAGCTCCGTGCTATTCTGGAACACCGGCAGTAACACAGGGCTCTCGCTTTCGCATACAGGACTTTCACCTTCTACGGCTCCACTTTCCAGAGGATTCTGCTGGCGATGCCTTTGTAACTGTTTACCGGTGCCCGCAACCCCAGGGAGCAAGCCCCCTGGTTTAGGCTGATCCGCTTTCGCTCGCCGCTACTAACGGAGTCTCGGTTGATTTCCTTTCCTACAGGTACTTAGATGTTTCAGTTCCCTGCGTTCGCTCCATACGGCCTATGCATTCAGCCGCAGGTGACGGAATCTGGTTGCCCAGTTCCGCCGGGTTGCCCCATTCGGACATCCCGGGATTAACGGTTGCTCGGCACCTGCCCCGGGCTTATCGCAGCCTGCCACGTCCTTCATCGCCTCTCGACGCCTAGACATCCCCCATACACCCTTAGTAACTTGACCATATCAATCTATGATTGAACTGGTTCTACAAGTCGCCTATATCTATGAGCGCTCATATTTACATGCTTTCTGTAAGGAAACAAAAAGCATGTTCGGAATTATAATTGTATAATCCCACGCATCTGCATATTCACTTTTCAAAGAACTTATTCTCAAAACAAACCGGCGAAAACTCCGCTGCTGTTCTATATACGCATCAGCCGCCGATTTATTCAAAAACAACAAAAAAAATTTGCCGCTTCACTGCCCGGCTTCACCCCTTAGGGACTACGCCGCGGCATTAAATTCGATATCAGCGAATTTAATGGAGACGATCGGACTCGGACCGACAACCTCCGCGTTGCAAACGCGGCGCTCTCCCAGTTGAGCTACGTCCCCGGGCACCCGCTATGCGGAAAACTCGATAGCACTAAATCCGAAATACTAAACAAATTCAAAATCCGAATTTTCAAATGCTCCAAACCATTTAGGATTTCGAAATTCGAATTTCGGATTTCCTTATGGCTTTTGGCCATAAGGAAGTGGGCCCGGGTAGATTCGAACTACCGACCTCACGCTTATCAGGCGTGCGCTCTAACCAACTGAGCTACGAGCCCAAGAACCCGCTACGCGGGAAATCCTGAATCCTAAATTCATAAATCCTAAACTTTAGAATTTAGTGCTTAGAGCTTAGAATTTCCTTATGTCTTTGCCCTAAGGTAGAGGGCTCGTCGGTTATACTATAAACTTAAAAAAGAGCAATAAAAAAAACCGCTGTTTCAAACTGCCAGCGGTCATTAATCACGGCCATTTCCGGTTGCCTTCAGGCAGTTCAAGTTAAAAAACACAGCATTCTTAAGATTTCTCTCAAAATCCTAACCAGATCCTTTCTATGGTCTGATATACTTTTCAACCCACACCTAAACCTACAATTTACTATGGTATCGACAGACCGTCAACATTATTTTTAATATTTTTTTTATTTTTCAGGACTTTCAGCATTCCTACGTACGATTTTGCCAAAAGTTCACCTCCATCCCCAACTTATGGAAAACACGAAACTCGAATACCTAAATCTCCCGTTAGGGATGGCCAAGCCACGAAACAATATCGAATCACACAAATTCTAAGGCCATAAACACAACATTTTGAAGATTTGAAATTAGTATTTTGAGATTGTTTCGCATTTAAAGCTTTGTATTTCGGGCTTTTATTATTTTCCTGCTCCCTGATAACCTAATATCCTGATAACCTGTTCACTTTCTTTTTGCCTTCAATCGTTTCACGTGATTCGTGCTTAGTGATTCGTTTCTCGTACTGCGTCGGTAATCCGTCATCCGTCCTCCGCCTTCGGTCTTCCGCTGTAAGACGGCCTATGCCTATCTGCCGGGGCTAATTCGCTAATCAACTAATTCTCTAATTCGCTTGTTTTGGTTATGCGTATGCCGTATCGAATATGCAATAATCGCAGGCAGGATGGGTTCTAAGGAAGGCTCATTTGCCTAATTCTCTGGCAATGTAAACACGAAGTGGGCATGTACAAAATATACCGAATCCAAAAGGTAATCTGAATATGCATATTGTTCCGCTTTTTTCAAGGCAGTTGGCAAAATCACCCAGGCCATTATATTCTGCTTTGCACATATTTTGAAAGCCCGATTTATAGCATTTGAAATCGCATGGGCAGTCCATCGAGGCCATTATTTTTTCTACTTCGCCTTTTTGCCTGCCTGTCAGGTCCATTTTCCCCCCTTTTGTACATGAATGCGAAAGAATGTCCCGTGAGAAACGAATACTCCTTACTTAAAGCATAATCCATATTTGCCGATCGGCAAGCAAGGAAAGATAAAATTCGCTAATCTGTTCATAGTTCGTTGTTGAAAGTTCATCCGTCCTCCGTCTTCTGCACTCTGCCTTCTGTCATCCGTCTTCCGTCTTCTGTAATCCGTCGTCCGTCCTCCGTCTTCCGTCGTCCGTCCTCCATCTTCCGTCTTCCGTCCTCCG
>CAZMZR010000107.1:4341-7093 GCA_964570855.1 uncultured Pirellulales bacterium | reverse complement strand
TCCGTCCTCCGCCTTCGGTCATCCGTCTTCTGCCCTCCGTCCTCCGTCTTCTGTCTTTTACATTTTTCCCTTGCAAATATCCCTTACTTAACGTAAATTGACCATAGCGGCAGTACCCTGATTTTCCAACCATGAGCTAATGTTCTCTATTTATGCAATAATATAATGAACAAGAGACATATTAAAATCTTTGTCTGTCTTTTATGTTCAGGAGGTATCAGATTATGATCAATATTGAATTAAAAAAAGAGGAAGCGGCATTTTACTTCAATCAGGCTAACCTCAACATTTCAGGGCTTGATGAAGTTATTGAAAAGCAGTTACCACATATAGGCAGCAAAAAGGAAAACGCTAAAAAAGCGATTGATAAGATTTTCGATAACATCACGGTTTTGAAGAAAGTGGAAAATTTTGTCTTTTACTTCAAAGATGTAGCTAAAAATGAAAGAGTTGAACTCGATGCTTTATTGCTGAAATTAATAGATTTGCGAAATTTTTATTCACATTATGTTCATAATGATAATGTCAAGATTTTAAGTGATGGCGAAGAAACCTTACTGGAAAAATATTATCAAATTGCGATAGAAGCAACCGGAAGTAAAGATGTTAAACTTGAAATAATAGATAACGAAAAAAAGCTTACAGACGCCGGAATATTGTTTTTGCTGTGTATGTTCCTAAAAAAGTCACAGGCAAATAAGCTTATAAGCTCTATCAGCGGTTTTAAAAGAAACGATAAAGAGTGGCAACCAAGAAGGAATCTTTTCACTTATTATAGTTTAAGGGAGGGATATAAGGTTGTACCTGATATGGAGAAACATTTTCTTTTATTCACACTCGTAAATCATCTATCGACACAGGATGAAAATATTGAAAATACTCAACCTTCTGATGATATCGGCAGAGGCTTATTCTTCCATCGAATAGCTTCAACTTTTTTGAATATAAGCGGAATATTCAATAATATGGAATTCTATCCTTATCAAAGCAACAGACTCAAAGAGCGAAGGGGAGATATTGCCCCTGATAAGGATAGTTTTGCATGGATTGAACCTTTTCAGGGAAACAGTTATTTTAAAATAAATGGATATAAAGGAGTAATCGGAGAAAATGAATTAAAGGAATTGTGCTTTGCTGTACTTTTACATAACAAAAGTAAATATGCCGTAGAACAAATAGAGAAATTCCTTAAATGTTTTAAAGAAGTACAAAGCAAGCAGGAGATAATAGAGTGTGATATATTGGATGAATGTTATTTTCCAGCCAATTACCTGAACCAACCGGAAACAAAAAGTCTAAAGGAAAAGTTACTAAGCAGAATAACCGGGAAAATTAATTATTCATTTGATACTGCTGAAAAAGCTTTTGATAAGATGAAAGATGTTATGGAGTTTATAAATGGATGCCTTCCGTCAGATGAGAAATTGAAGCGAAAAGATTACAGTCGTTATCTCAAGATGGTTCGTTTCTGGGGCGGGGAAAAGGATAATATAAAAAGGGAGTTTGAGGGTAAAAAATGGACGCGATTTTTTCCAAGTGAACTTTGGCATAAAAGAACTCTTGAAGATGTGTATAAGTTTGCACTAAAGAAGAACAAGAAACGACTCGAAGAATTGAAAGTTAAAATAGAAGGCCTTAACGAAGATGACCTTTTAAAATACCAAAAGGTTAACAACATAAAAAATTTGGAGAATTTAAGGCTTCTTGCGCATGATCTTGATTTGAGTTGGCGGGAAAAAGACTGGGGGGAATATTCGGGACAGATAAAAAAACAAATTTCTGATAATCAGAAGCTTACAATAATGAAACAGAGGGTCATCGCCGAATTAAAGAAAAAGCACGGCATTGAAAATATTAATCTTAGAATAAGTTTAGATAGCAATAAAAGCATACAGGCAGTTTTAAATAGGATAGCAATTCCCAAAGGTTTTATAAAAAGGCATGTTTTGCACTTGCAGGAAAATGAAAAGACCTCAAGAAAAATTAGAGAGGCAAAGTGCAAAATTCTGCTTTCCAAAAAATATGAATATTTATCGAGAAAATTCTTAGATGAAAAGAACTTCGACAAGTTGACACAGATAAACGGTCTTTATGAAAAGAACAGGCTTATAGCTTTCATGGTCATTTATCTTTTGAAGCAGCTTGGCCTTGAATTGAAAAATGAAACGAAATTAATTGAACTCAAAAAAACCAGGGTAAAATATAAAATATCGGATAAGGTGGCAGAGGATATCCCGCTTTCACATTATCCATCGCTTGTTTATGCAATGAGTCGTAAATATGTTGACAATATTGATAATTACGAATTTCCAGATGAATATGCCAAAAAAGCTATCTTGGATAAAGTTGATATAATAGAAAATCAGCGTATGGAATTTATAAAACAGGTTCTCGGTTTTGAAAAGTATCTTTTTGATAATAATATAATAGACAAAAGCAAATTTACTGATGTGGAGACTCATATAAGTTTTGTAAAAATACATGATGAGCTTATTGAAAAAGGATGGGATACAGAAAAACTGTCCAAACTCAAACATGCGAGGAATAAAGCTCTGCACGGCGAGATACCGGGTGGGACTTCTTTTGAAAAAGCAAAGCTCTTGATAAATGAACTCAAAAAATGATAGTGATGACAGAATTAGAGGCATCTATATGTTTTTTCTGAAAAATGAATTTAAAGATAATTACTTGTCACTAAAAAGGTTAAAATACAAACGCTGTGATGGACCTCGATTTGTGGGGTAGTAACAGC
>CAZMZR010000107.1:0-4241 GCA_964570855.1 uncultured Pirellulales bacterium | reverse complement strand
CGTAAATAACCTGGATGAACGTCAAAGAACGCAGAAATATATTGGTTACCTGCGGGCCGGGACTGAAAGATTATCTGCAGGCGGAACTTGAGGGATTGGGCTTTAAGATAGTCGGCAGTCATCCCGGCAGCGTTGTCACTCGCGGTTCGTTTCTCGATTGTCTGAAACTGAATTTCTGCCTGCGGACTGCGTACAATGTTCTTTATCTTTTACGTGAGTTCCGGTGCGGAAGTACCGAGGCACTTTACAAACAAATCGGCACAGTGCCGTGGGAAAACATAATCGACCCGAAAGAGCATCTTTGCGTACTCTCGCGGGTGGATACCTGGACGGTCAATAACAGTATGTATCCGAACTTGAAGGTCAAGGACGCCATTGTCGACCGTATAAACAAAAAGAAGGGTCGCAGGCCGGACAGCGGACCCGATAGGAATAGCGTAGTGGTAAATCTTTTCTGGAAGAATGACAGGGCGTGGATATATCTTAATACATCCGGCGTGAAACTTTCCGATCGGAACTATCGAAAAATGCCACACAAAGCGCCGCTTCGCGAAACGTTGGCGGCAGGGATTATCATGGCTACAGGCTATGACGGTTCACAGGATCTCGTGCTGCCGATGTGCGGCAGCGGCACGCTTGCTATCGAATCAGCCCTTATCGCGATGAACAGGCCGGCCGGCAGTATGCGCAGCAATTTCGGCTTCAAACACGTGAAAGATTTTGACCGGCGGATGTGGGAAGAAATACGAAACGAAGTTCGCGAGACTATACGTAAAGACGGGCTGCAAAGACGTATCATCGCCACAGATATTGACGAACAGGCGATCGAAGCGGCAAGGCAGAACGCACGAACGGCGGGAGTGGAGCATCTGATAGAATTTGATGTATGCGATTTCGCCGAGACCGAAGTGCCGGATGGCCGGGGGATTATTGTGATGAATCCGGAATACGGGCTGCGGCTTGGCGAACTCGAACAGCTCGAAAATGAGTATGAACGCATTGGTGACTTTCTCAAGCAGAAATGTTCCGGGTATACGGGCTATCTATTTACGGGCAATAAAGAGCTGGCCGGAAAAGTAGGACTAAAAGCTTCCCGCCGTATGATATTTTACAACGGCAAAATAGAGTGCCGCCTCCTGAAATATGAACTCTACAAAGGCTCAAGGCATTAACGAAACAGCGGGCAGAATTAATAAACAAAAAACCAGGAACAAGCATGAAGACACCTTTTTATCGCTTGGGAAGGGATGAAAAAAATAACGATTATTTCTAACAAAATCAGCCGGAGGGTGCTATAATTCATTTCATAAATAAAAGCTGATAATAAAGCACACAGGACAGTTGTTATGAAAAAAATATTTGTCTCCGGTTGTTACGATATTCTCCACGCCGGTCACGTCCAGTTCTTCAACGATTGCAAAGCTTTGGGTGACCATCTGACCGTATGCTTTGCTTCGGACGATGTCTTATTGGCGCATAAAAACCGGCGTTCTTCAATCCCGCAGGAGCACAAAAGGGCAATCATCCAGGCCCTGGAGATGGTGGATGATGTTGTCATGGGTGAAAATATGGAAACAGGACTGGATTTCAAGGACCATTTCCTTCGGATTAAGCCGGATGTTTTAGCAGTCACCGAGGACGATAAATACGGCGAATTAAAGCACGCCCTCTGCAGGCAACACGGCGTGGAGTATCATGTCTTACCGAAAACTCCGCCGAAGTTCGCACCAGTTTCAACGACCGGAATCGTCAGGTGGATTCGTGCTCCGAAGGAGGCTCCCCTGCGGGTTGATTTCGCCGGCGGCTGGCTTGATGTCCCCCGGTTCGCAAGGGACGGCGGATTTATAGTCAATTGTGCCGTTTCGCCGCTTGTGTCACTGAACTGCTGGGACTATGAAAAGCGGTCCGGCTTAGGCGGAAGCGGCGCCTGGGCGATTCTCAACGGTAATGACGGCGTCCTGAGCGAGCTTAACCTGGGTGTGGGGTGGCAGGACCCGGCGATTATTCAGGAGACGGGACTGTGTGTCTGGCAGAGCGGCCGACATCCCGTTTTGCACCTGAAGCGCAACGGCAGTATGCTCAAAGGACTTATGGCGATTAACTATACCAATCAGGAGCATGACACGCCGGACATCGCCGAAAGAGACCGCGATTACAATGCGATTTATCAGGCCGGTCATTTAGCCGCCAAGGCGGTGCTGTATGGGGACGTGGATAAATTGGCCGAAGCGATACGGATGAGTTATCGGCTTCAGATGGGTGAGGGGATGGAGCCTTTGATAGAATCTGATAAATGCCTGGCGTGTAAATATTGCGGCGGCGGCTGGGGCGGTTATGCACTTTATTTATTCTCCCAACCCGGGGAGCGGGATGATTTTGTCACTCGGCATTCTCAAGCCAAAGCAATCGAGCCGTATATCAAGCCATTGTAGATTTGACAGGTGATTAAAAACGCGTTATTTTCCAGGCAGGAATAATTCAGGTCATTTTCAAAGGAGATGTCAAATGATAACAAGCTGTATAAACAAGCCAGGGATTACGGATTGGCGGCGGGTCCTTCCTTTTGTTTTGTTGTTGATAGGTATTGTATCGCTCTTTGAAAAAACCGCTGCTCAGACGCCGGATAAGGTCTTTGATGTCCGCCAATACGGGGCCAAAGGTGACGGAAAAACGCTCGATACCGAAGCTATTCAAAAGGCACTCGACGAATGCGGCCAAGCAGGCGGTGGCATCGTGCAGTTCCCGCCGGGCACGTATTTGAGCAAACCGATTATCCTGCAAAGCAAGACGACCCTCCGGCTCGATGAAGGTGCGAAATTGCAGGCAACCACCAACCACGCTGATTTCATGAAAACGCCCGGTAACTGGCTCAGCGCCACAGGTGGCGGTGATTTCATCCCGTTCATCGGCGGCAAAGACCTTACGGATGTCACGATTACCGGCAAAGGCACAATCGACGGCGCAGGCGAGGTCTGGTGGGGACCGGCCGAGGAGGCGCGGCGCAAGAAATCGGGCTTCACCCTGCCGCGGCCGAACCTGATTATTCTGACCCGCTGTAAAAATGTAAAAATCAACGGCGTCACCATCCGGAACGCACCCAAATTTCACCTGGTACCAAGAGACTGTGAAGATGTTGTCATCGAAGCTGTGACCTTCAAGGCGCCGGCCGACGCTCCCAATACGGATGCCATTGACCCGAGCGTGAGCCGCCGGGTGCTGATTAGCAAGTGCATCATTGATGTGGGCGACGATAACGTTGCAATCAAATCCGGCAAGAAGATGGACGGCCGCGAGTTTGCCTGCGAGGACATCACAGTCAGTGACTGTGTATTCCTGCATGGTCATGGAGTTTCCATAGGCAGCGAAACAGTGGGCGGCGTGCGTAGTCTTACCGTACAACGCTGCACGTTCGAAAATACCGACAACGGAATCCGGATCAAATCCTACCGGGGCAGAGGCGGGCTTGTGGAAAACATCACCTGCAGCGACATCATAATGAAGAATGTGACTGTCCCTATCAGCATTTCCGGTTATTACCCGAAAATCCCGGCCGAAAACGAGGCCCAACCCGTCACGCCTGAAACGCCAGTCTATCGCAACATTCGGATTACGAACCTCAGGGCGACCAGTCCGCGCAGCGCCGGTTTCATTATCGGCCTGCCGGAGAGTCTGATATCGGATGTCGTGCTCGAAAACATCCATATCTCCGCGCCCATCGGCCTGACGGTTCGCAACGCCAAAGGCGTCAGGGTCGATAATGTGATAATCGAAGCCAAAGAAGGCCGGCCTTTTATATTGGAGAACGCAGTCGTGGAAGGATTGGATAAAGCACAAAAACAGTAAGGTATTGAAAACAGAGATTAACCTACCGGTTAAACCGATGGACTTTTAATAAGAAATAGAAACAGCCAACTATTAATATTATGTCACAGTTTATAACAATGTTGGCTGTGGTTATTGAATAAAGAGTTTAAAATGTTGGTTATTCTGTTGGTTGTTATCTTAATCTGCGGCCTTTTGATTCTGGTATGGCTGAACCGCCGTCGTTTTCGTAATATCCAGGGACGATTGCTAAGCAGAAAATGCGCACGCCTGGCCTCAAGGGAAACAACAAATGATATGAGATACACCCTGAAACTTATCAGGAAATGCCAACTTTATGTTTACGAACATATGGTTTATCGAGATATCTCTGAGTTCAAGTTTATATGTCGCCCATCCTTGCTTGGAATCATATCTAA
>CAZMZR010000106.1:0-10363 GCA_964570855.1 uncultured Pirellulales bacterium | reverse complement strand
TGTTTTTCTTCAAACTGCAATTGACCGTTTTTTATTTCACATTTAAGTTTCTTATTGTATTCTGGGTTTTTTTCTGCATAATAACAAAGGTTAAAAGTAATATGTAGTTTATCTTCAAGCTCCAATGCCGTTCTTATCTGCGTAAATGTTACCCCACCGGCATTTTCATAAGCAAGGGCAATTATCTTGTCTCTTTGAGGGGCGTCTAATGTTTGTAGATTATTTTTATTATGTCCGTCAACCATTGCCAATGTATTCAGCCTGTTAAACAAGCTAAATTTTTCAGCGGTATAACTTTCTTTGGGAGCAAGGTCGGCTCCTGGAACAAATTCACATTTGCCCATCATTTTTCGCAATTTTTCTTCATCAATTGGCTCTTCATACATCAAAACATTATCAATATATTGCAACCTTAGTTCTTCTTTTGCTTTGGTATTGCCGTATTTCTGTTGTTCCTTAAATATTTCTACAATCTCATCACACAACAGTTCTCTATGTATTGAATGTTCATATTTATCAGGCGCGTTCCTTTTCCTGTTGTTTCCTTTGCTGTTTGCTTGCTTGAATGTTTCATAAAATAATACTCCTATGGTTTTATACTTTCTGTCCCTTAACATCTTTTTGATTTTTCTGAGTCCATTTTTTACTTTCTCTTTCTCGTTTTCTTTTTTGTTACCCTCTTTTTCCTTTGTTTTATTTTTTTTCAATTCTTTTTCATCTTCTTCAGGCAGAAATTCCGCCTTTGTATGAAAATAAGCTCCCCTGTGTTTTGCGATATGATATAGCACTCTGAAAAATTCAGTGTCTGTAAGTTTTCTTTCAAGGGCTTCTTTTCTAATGCGCCAGATGTCCCATTTCTCGTCTTTATTGTTGCGCTTTTTCGGTTTTAGGACTTCATCGTAGTTAAAATTATTCCCGATTAGATCAAACTCCCTCGCAAGATTTATAAGCTTTTTTAACCTTTTTGCTTTTCGGCGTATTGTCCATCGGCTCCTTCTTGCCAGCCCTCTTTTCGCTGCCAAACTTTTACCTTCCTTATCTTGTGGAAGTTGAAATACTCTGATGCCTGCATCAATTATTTTCCCGTCTGTTATCCTATATCTTTCTTGGCTTGTTCCGTCTGTTCTTTCGTCATAATATTTTTCTTCTGTAAGCTTTACTAAGCCCCAGCCAACCGAACCTACACCTATATCAAGACCTAAAATAATTCTTTCTTTATTCATTTTTTTCCTCTTTTTTCTTGACTTTCTTGTTTAATAAGTCTAATATTTTGCTTGAGTGCAAGTTATAATAAGCCTTCTAAGAAATAAGAAGGTTGCGGGGCTCCCTCATTGAGGTCCTCTCATATTATAACTATAAAGGGGCAAGTCGAGTACTTGCTCCTTTTTTCATTATTCTTATCTAATTGTAACTGATCCGTGTCTGTATGCTTGTCATAACAAGAGGGTTCCGAAAGGGACCTCGCAGGCACTACCCCGGGGAGCATTGAAAGATGCTTTCCGTGGCAAACCTTCTACTCTTTTTTATCGAAAATTCCGCTTTTACTCCGACAGGATACTACCACTATTGCTCATTTCAAGCAATGAAAAAACCATGGTAAGGGGTGCGTGAGCATTTTTGTGACGAATCACGAGTAATGAGTCAGGAGTAAACGTCATTTTCGTCAAAAAACGGGGAATTCTCTTGTATGCCCGCCGGGCGGAGGTAAAATAAATAGAAAACAGAATATTGAATACACAATACAGAATGGGGGAAATCAAGTTAAAAGCTCAAAGTAAAAAGTGAAAAGGCAAAACAATCACATAAAAATCACATATTTAGCCCCCAGATTTATCTGGGGGATGGCCGAGGCTGAAGCGACCACGGCTAAATAAAAAAAATGCAAAACAAAGCCAAATTTGGCATAAGTTCTTTTGTTAAAAGTAAATATGCTAAATATTAGGAGTTTGCAGTCAAGAAAAGCAAAGCCAATCCTGCTTCGCATAAAGCTACACAGGACAAATCCGGCGTCGTCTAACGACTACGCCGGGATAAAGGAAAACCCCACATAAAACGTGGGGCTAAAAAGTTTTCACGCTGTTTTATGGTCTAAGAATCCTTCGAGCTTTCGCGCGCGGACGGGGTGCTGTAGCTTGCGTATGGCTTTCGCCTCGACCTGCCTGACGCGTTCGCGGGTGACTTTAAAGATTCTGCCGACCTCTTCGAGGGTGTAGGTATAGCCGTCGCCTATGCCGTATCGCAGCTTGATGATTTCGCGTTCGCGGTATGAAAGCGTTTTGAGGACCGCGTCGATTCTGTCTTTTAGCATTTCCTGTGTGGCCGAAGCCACAGGGGAATCGACTTCGTCGTCTTCGATGAAGTCGCCGAAATAGCTGTCGTCGCTTTCGCCGATGGGCCTGTCAAAGCTGATAGGGTGCTTGGAGATTTTGAGCACTCTTCGCGTCTCGGCGATGCTCATATCGACCTCTTCTGCGATTTCCTCGATTGTCGCTTCTCTGCCGAGCTTCTGGTGCAGGATTTTGCCGGCGCTTCGCAGACGGCTCATCGTCTCTATCATGTGGACGGGTATGCGGATTGTGCGTGCGTGGTCGGCGATGGCACGGGTAATCGCCTGGCGGATCCACCATGTTGCGTATGTGCTGAATTTGTATCCGCGTCGGTATTCGTATTTATCGACGGCCCTCATCAGGCCGGTGTTGCCTTCCTGGATGAGGTCGAGGAAGCTCAGGCCGCGGTTGCGGTATTTTTTGGCGATGGAGACGACTAATCTGAGGTTCGCGCTGGAGAGCAGTCGCTTGGTGTCCTCGTATTGAGAGAAGACGCGGTCGAGGACCTGGAGTCTCTTTTCGAGCTGCTTTGGTGTTTCGGTGACGAGCTCCTGGAGGCCGTTGAGCTCCTGTTTCATCGTCTCGATGTCTTCGGCGGTGATTTGGTCGTTGGGGCCGGCGGCGATTATCTGTTCCAACTGGTTCATTTTGTCGCAGATGCCGTGCAGTTTGTTTTTGATCGGCTGGATTCTGCTGGTACGCAGGCTGAGCTCTTCGAGAAGCGATGCGATTTTTCGTTTGGTCCTGCGCATTCGCTTGATGGCTTGCTTGGTTGTATCTTTTTCCTGGTCGGCGATGGCTTGCTTGAACAGGCTCTGGTTTATTTTGAGGAGCTTGCCGACGGTTTCGATGTTCTCGGGGAGCCGCTTTTTGAGGACGTTCTTGGTCAGGAAATGTGAGGTGCCGACTTTGATGGTTCTGTCGAAGGACATCAGGCCGTTGTGGACCTGTTGGAGTAAGTCCAGGGAGTTTTTGGCGCAATAGTCGCATTGGAGCATTTTTCTCCTGAAGGTCATCCGAGCGATTTCGATTTTTCGCGCCAGTGCAATCTCAGATTTTCTCGTCAGCAACGGTATTTGGCCCATCTGAGTCAAATACATGCGGATAGGATCGTCGATTCGGCGGGCGACTTCTTCACCGACGAGCTGTTTTTCGAGCAGCTCATCTTCATCCTTAAGATGCTGTTCTCTGTCACCCTCTTCTTCCTCCAGAGCCTCATCAGGCTCAACAAATTCATCATCATGATCTTTCCCGAGGTGCTGCGATTCCACATCCGCTTCATCGACAAGGCTGATTCCCTTTTCATCCAGCGTCGCCAACAGTCGTTCCAACCGACCGGGACTGATAGCATCTTCCGGCAGTTCTTCGTTCATTTCCTCATAAGTAAGATACCCCCTCTTCTCACCCTTTTTAATCAGCATTTTTATCTGCTTTTCAGGATCAAGAGTCTTAACGTCATGGGAAGTCTCTTCCTCGGCCGCAATCGGTTTTGATTTTTTAACCCTGATTTTCTTTGTCTTTTTTCTTGCCACAGTTTGCATCCTTTACGAGTTTATCACAACAGCCCAATCACCAGATTGAACTTCAATCACTGAAAAATAAATCCAAACCACCCAAGCCCCGATACAACCCGGACACTTCGCCGCACATATTATATCTTACGGTCCCGCATCGGCGGTTGTTCACTATACCATCCCAACGCTATGCGGATTTTCCCTTCCGGTTTTATCACTGAACCGGCGAAGATACTGCCGCTGCTGCTCCACCGTTTTGAACGATTTATTTTGCTTTTGCTTTTGATATCGTTCGATAGTATCCAAAGCCCCGGCCAGCCGGGCCTGGAAGTTACCTTTTTCCTCGCCGGCCTGCGCCAGTTCCATAATGCAATTGCCAAGCTGCACGGATTCTGTCCCGGCCAAAATCTCCCGCAGCGACGTCCCGGTATTCTTATCGAGCATTTCAAAAAGAACCCCTGCTATTTGTCCCAATATCGGAACATCGAAGAGTTCCGCTGTAATTTTTTGTTTTACAGTCTCAAACAACTCCGGCTCGTTCAGTAATACTTCCAGCACCTCACGCTGCGCCGCTGCAAACCTGCCGCGGCCGTAATCGATTCTCTGCACCCGCCTGTTTTCGGCGTTCCGGCTTGCGGCCCTTGCCGCCCGCTTGAGCCGGATATTCAGTTCGGCGTTTATCTGTTTACTGTCAAGCCCGACAATTTTAGAAATCTGGTTCACTCTAAGACCACAGTCCAAACCCGAGACATTGCCGGCCAGCAGGCCGGTCGCTACCGTCTCAAGGTACTCTTCTATCGCCGCTCTTTTACCGGCGAGCGTGTCGTCCTTGTCGAACTTTTCCTTCAGCCTGTCCCATTTGAACTTAAAGACATCGACCGCATCGCGGACAAGCCCATCGAATCCTTCTTTACCGGCGGCCAAAAGAAAATCGCACGGGTCCTTACCTTCCGGCACCGAAGCAATCTTAATATCTATACGCTGCGACAGGCAGACATCCAGCGCCCTGTTGGCGGCTTCCACACCTGCAACGTCACTGTCGAAAATCAGGACCACCTTTTTCGCATACCGCCGTAAAATACGCCCGTGTCCGGCCGTCAAACTCGTCCCCAACGTCGCAACAACGTTGCAGCAGCCGAATTGATGGGCCATTATACAGTCGGTATAGCCTTCCACGACGACCGCCGTTCCCGTCGAGACAATCTCGTGCCGGGCCTGCTCCAGCCCGTAAAGCGAATTGCTCTTGTCGAACAGCGCCGTTGTCGGCGAATTTATATACTTGGCACCTGTTTCGTTTAACGTTCTGCCACCGAAGCCAATGACCCGGCCGGTGACATCAGTAATGGTAAACATCAGCCGGTTTACGAATTTGTCCTGATTCCGGCCGGTGGTCAGGCCGGCCTGCTCCAGTAATTTCGCCGGAACCTTGCCGGCTACAGCGGCCTTAATCAAATCGTCCTGAGAATCGACAGCCAGACCGAGCTGCCATTTTTGTACGCTCTCAGGCTTTATCTGTCTTTGGGCCAGATAGTCACGGGCGTACTTGCCTTTTTTCGTATCCTGCAGGTTCTTCCGGAAGTATTTCGCCGCCCAGGCGTTCACTCTCGCCAGAGAGTTCGGATCAACCTCTTCTTTATTCTGGCTCTTTACCTGTGCCTGCTGTCTTTTTTGTATCTTTATGCCGGCGCGGTCGGCCAATCTTTCTATCGCCTGCGGAAAGGTAAGGTTCTCTCGCATCTGGACGAACTTGAAGACATCCCCGCCGGCCCCACATGCAAAACACTTGAATATCTGCTTAACACTGTTGACGTTCATACTCGGCTTATGGTCGTCGTGAAACGGGCACAAGCCGACCATTTCACGGCCTTTTTTCTTCAGGCTGACATGCTCACTTATAACGTCAACAATATCGTTGGCCTGCTGAACTTCCAGAACAATACGACTATCAAACATCCCTGCCATACTAAACCATTTCCACTAAAAAAATATCGGATATGCAATACACCTCCGAGAACTCCGCATAAGGCGGACACCCCTATTATCAACTGGTTAGAGATGGATATCCAACTACATAAATATACCCATAATCTTGAAAAAGTCAAGTCGGCTGAAAAAAACCCGCTTTTAATACTGTAAAACACCATACATGAGCAATCGGACACTTAGTCAAATCAGACTATTTGGTAGTGGGTCAGTTTGAAAAATAATATTAGAAATCTTGATGAAGGGATAAAAAAATATGTAGGAATTTTGCGCGCAAATGGTATAGAAACATATGAATCGTGCGAAGGTGGCGAAGGCCATGCTTATCCCGAACCAACGATTCGTTTTCACGGAAACAATGCAGAGGGATTCCGCGCATTAGCGGTTGCCCTTAATCATGGACTTCCGGTTTTCGCATTGCGCAGAGTATGGAATTTGCAAGATTTAGAACCTGTTGGCCCTACTTGGGAAATAGTTTTTTCTAAGCCCGAAGGTTAATTATTTTCCAGCAGCGTCCAATCTTGCGCAATGGTGGCATTTACGCTTTCCGCCAGTACCTTGTCTAATATTTTCAGGCTCTATATTGTTTCCTTCGGTGCATTCGGTGTTGTCGTGATAAACATCTTCTTTGACAGAGTGCCATGGACTTTTTCTTGGCATAATAGCCTCCTTTCAGAAAAAGTTATGGTGCGGAGTAGTAGGATATTAAAGTAATAACGTATTTTTAACAATGAAAATAAATTAATTTACTCTTTGACAAGTAAAGATGGTCGCTAAAAAGCGATTTTTTAACTTGACAATCGATTTCTGCCGATATATTATAAGGTAATGCCTAAGCGCTCAAGCAAAAAAAGAGACTTAAATCAACTTGCTAAGTCTATAGTAGATGAAGCAACAACAGACGATAAACAAAAGGATGTATCTGCAAGTAATAAGAATCCTGCGGCTGTAGCATTAGGCCGACTGGGTGGTCTTAAAGGCGGAAAGGCACGAGCTAAAAAACTCACCCCTGAACAAAGATCAGAAATTGCCCGGAAAGCTGCCCGCAAACGTTGGGGTTCCGATCAGTAATGACTGCTATAAGTTTCAAGCAAGTTTTAATCGCGGGACGTGTTCTATCTCTCCATATTTTGAAGTAAACATAATATGATTATAAAACTCGTCTTCCGTAATCCCTAAATCGTTCAGGTGAAAATCAATAAGCCTTGAATATGTTTCTGGTTTTTCTAATGGAATTGGCCAAGGCTCATTAATTCTATATCCCCTTGCTCCTATTGCTGTAAAAAGTCGCCTCTTTTTTGATTCACTGATGGATTTTATAGAAGCGGCACGCATTATAATCGCTTGCATGGCCACTTTCCATACTCGCTTTAACCGAGCTGCACTTTCCAAACTTAAAGAACGGAGATCGCTACGAATTTCTGAACGCGGCATAAGAAACTCACCAGCAAATAAATTTGCTTCATGTTCAACATCGTCTAATGCTGATGAATGGTGCATAATTGCATGTCCGATTTCATGAGCCAGGCTAAATCGATATCTTTCTCCAGGAACAGACTTATTCATGAGAAATACGGGGGGCATACCCGTTATCCAAAGATGAGCACCATCAATTAAATGTGTCCCAAAATCTATCTGAATAACTATTCCACCTGCGTTTTCTACAATACGAGTCAAATTAGCAATTGGGCCAGAAGAAACACCCCAAAGTCGTCGCACTTCTCTCGCAACTTGTTCTGGATTGTCTCCTTCTGCTTCGGGCGGAATCATGTGAAATCTGTGATCAAACTCTACAGAACGCAAGAGCCTCGAAATCTGTATATTCCGAAGATTTACTTCGGCCTGAATTTTCTTTTGTGTTCGCATAGGTATTTTCACACGCTTGCGGTGAAAAATCAGACTACTCCCAAGCGCATAAACTTGGTCAGGTTGTTTAAAAAATTCCACAGAGAAAGAAAGGGCTTTTGCAATCAGTTCAATGTGGCCTGACGTAGGCGGAACACTTCCTAATTCGTATTTACTGATCGTTGCTGGGTTGATTCCAATTGCTTCTGCAAGTTGTTTTTGTGTCCATCCACGAGATTCGCGCGCAAGGGTAATCATTGCGAAGTTGTAGTCTATAGAATTCATATTGACCTATTAGCTTTAACCAATCTTTTTGCGAATTAGATCGGTAATTTCTTTAATTTTTCTTGATTGTTTTTCGCGGATTTGTAAATTGTAATCATCAACCGCGATTTCTTCTACTTCGGGTTTTTCGTAGTAGCAGATGGTTTTAATAAACTCTGAGCATCTATGTCGTTCCCGAATCAATACTAAACGTTGCATCCACCAACAAGGTTTTCCGCCCTCAGTAAAATCATCAGCAACGTCATATCCAATTGTTGCGGTGATCCGAGGTGAACTTGATTCATCCTCTAATGGAAATAAAAGACCTTGATCATAAATATATTGATTCCTGACAGTAGGACATCGCCTGATTTGTCCATCGCCATGTCTTCCCCAACAAAGAGCAAGGGAATCAGATTCTTTAGGATTTATGATTATGTAATCTTTGCCCTGCCCATCCGGTTCCTCCACAAACTCAAGTATAGGAGAGAAATCTTCACATATTGGTTGCAATACATTTCGGATGGCTCTGTGCATACAGTTCGCCCGTTCGATTTTTGTTGGATTTCCGAGTTGTGGAACTGTGCGAATAACATTATCCCACGCGAGTGGAAACGCTTTAGAGAGGCCCTCTTCAAACGGCTCAATAGCTTGTGCAATCTCTGTGTTATTCATTCTAAAAACTCCAAAAAAATATATTGGCATTACAAATATTAATTATTATAATCGACTATTGCGCAAAATCAAGGTAAAAAATGCAAAATCAGAATATTTCTTTAATCCCTTTGTATATAACAAGTTACATATTTAGAAGTGCATATTAGAACGGTTTTTTAAAAAATATTTCTTGACAAAGCATGAGCGGTCATGCATAATGGTCAGTATGAATAGATTAAATAAAGAAAAATGTGTTCAGGTGATTGCGGCTCTTGTAGAAGGCTAACTAATGGATTCAGTAAAAAGTTTGAGAATTTGAACGCTGCCTTGAACCTACATTTTGCTCATTACAATTTTTGCAGGATACATGGTTCTTTGAAAATGACACCGGCTATGAAAGCAGGGATAACAGGGCATATTTGGAGCACTGAGGAAATATTAAATTTTTCGAATTAGAGCAGTACTCAAAAATTATTATGTTATAAACCTTCAGGTGTGGACTGATTTTTAAATTGGCTGGGATTTGTCAGTATATCTCCATATACCTGTTCAACAATCAGTTGTGCAATAGGCATTCCGGGGTGAAGAAGGAATGGAATTTCACAAAGGTTGATGATCTCAAGTGTGAGTTGACCTGACCAATCAGGGTGAATAGTAGGTGCTGTGAAGTGAACAAGAAGGCCACATCGCGCACGACTACTCTTGCCTTCAATTCTACCAGACAAGAATGGTGGGCCTTTGTCTATAGGAAACGCAATACTCTCCAAAGTTTGTGCCAAAATGAAACGCCCTTTTTCAAGGTAATATGGCCGACGTGCGTCGAGTGTTTCTCTTTTTGAATTCTGTCCAATAAGAGTTGCTATACTTCCTGCATGCCCAAAATCATAAGCAAATGGTCCCGCTTTAGGTTCGGTAATCTCATAGCCAAGCCGTAAATCTACAGAGTGAGTATCATATGGGCAATACTTTTCACCCACCTTTTTTAAACGAGGCGTAGGCTCAGGATCGATGATAAGACGTCCTTCATCAAGTGCTTTATGCATTTCAAGATTTGAAAGAATCATCTTATAATTATTTGAGTTGTGTTTGTTTAACTGTAATACTCCGTCCGTTCTCAAAAGTTGGTCGAGGAAGATTTATTAAAACAAGGTCGTCTTTTTGAGCGGCCACAGAAACAGAAATCATTCCACTCACAGGCTTATCTAGTGATGGTTCTTTGCTAAATTTAAGACAGTCTTTGGGAACAAACAAAGAAAATTCTGTCTCATCAAACATTCGAGCTTTTACTGCGTATTCACCTGTAAATTGTCCTTGGGCAATCTCGCAGTCCAACCATTTAGTCATATTTATATCCTCCTTTTCCTATCCATTTCACAGAAGCAAACATTTATGTTGAACCTTATATGAATATCTCTAAGGTTATATTTTATCTATTCGGCGCTTTCCAGTTATTTTAATCAACCTATTCCACAAAGAACTGTAAGTATAAAATGATAAATATATTATGATAATTTATTTATATTAAAAATTCTACATTTTTCTGATAGATTTACTTGTTTTATTTCATTTTGTTCATTTTATTAAAAAATCAAATTAGGACACTACCGACTGCCGGGTAGGATTTAGATCATCGATACTTCAATTCTGCTCAGCACAGGTTCACTCGACGGATTTAACACTGCAATCGAATTGCAGGAGTTGTTTTTAGCTAAAAAACGGGGATTTTGAAAAATTTTATCAGAATTTTGAAGATAAACGACGGTCGCGAGCGTC
>CAZMZR010000105.1:0-10391 GCA_964570855.1 uncultured Pirellulales bacterium | reverse complement strand
TCGGCGACGGTGAAAACTCTGTCAATAAAGCGCTCCCCGTGCCGATTTATCATCTCTTCTATCCGTGGACAATCCACTAAGTCTATGCCGTGCGCTACAATTTCCATCTTATAAGACTCCGGGGCTGGGATTAACGACTGAATATATCATCGACTTTCATTTTTGTGTCTTCTGTTGGTTGCTTGTTCGATGAATTTTCTCCAGGCAAAAATCTATGAATTCATCGGTTTGGCCGAGATCCGCCTGTCCCTGGACAATAGCATTCAGTTTATTTAGAACTTCGTTCTGACGTTCTAAAAGAACTGCTTTTCTGACGTATTCCTGCACCTGCTCAAACGGTTCATAACCGGCTGTTTGTTTATTCTCCAGTTTCATGATGAAGATATGCTCATCGGTTATTATTGGCTCGGTAATTTCGCCGGATTCCATTTTTTGGGCTGCTTCTGCAAGCTTGTCGTAAGGCGGGGCCAAAGAACTTGGCTTTACCGGTTTCCACAATCCGCCGAAATCGCGCATGTTCCCGTGGGAATATTGCGATTTTTTGGCCAATTCGCCGAAATCTTCGCCGGCTTCTATTCGTGCTAACAGCTCATCGGCCAGTTTTACCGCAAGCTGCCGACGATCTTCATTCGGGTCAGTTATCTCCAGCTTAGCCGGTTGAATGTCAATCAGGCGAAATTGAATCGTCGCATCTCTGGCGAAATATTCGTCTTTAATTATATCGTAACGTTCCTTCAGCTCGCGATAAGTTATGGGCCTGTCGTCACGCAGTTTCGAGCTTACGTACCATTGAATGAGAATGGTTCTTTTTTGACGCTCCTTATAACTGTTACGGTCCATTCGGCCCTGCATAAGCACCTCGTCGGCTTTGGCCTGGTCGCCTCCGAACTGGAGAATAAATTTTCTTAGTTCGGATTCCGCCGCCTTGTCCAGAGATTCGTCTATATTCTGTCCGGCCTCTCTTTTAGCATATTGATAAAGCAGAATATTCGAGATTTTATCTGTTAGGATTTTTTTAAGCGGGCCCCGAGCGCGTTCTTTGAACCGCTTTAGGTCGATAAGCTGTGCTATCGGTTTGAAATACTCTGTGGGTGAGATGAACAGTTCGCCCATTTCCGTCGGGGTATCAATTATTTCTTCACAGGTGACAGATTCACCGCCGATCATCAGCACCGGGTTACCGGCGGCTTCGGCGAGCTCGATATTTTGTGCATAAGCGATTCGTTCCAATTCGGCATTTGTCAGGCCTGCCTGATTGCCGCCGTCACAACCGCAAATTAACAACGGCATTATTATAACGATGAGAAACTTGTATATATTTGATTCATCCCGATACATCTGGATTCCCCCTTAAACCGATTTGGTCGGCTATTTGGCGCATTCCCATAATCACATCGGTGATCAGTTCACTTAGTTCCATCCCCAGCATCTCAGCGCCTTTTTCTATGACATCCCGATTAACACCGGCGGCGAAGGATTTATCTTTCCATTTCTTTTTAACCGACTTTGCCTTCATATCCATCACGCTTTTGCTCGGTCGAACCAGCGCTGTGGCCGTCACGAGCCCGGTCAGTTCGTCAATTGCGTAAAGGACTTTTTCCAGGTCGCTTTGAGGCTCAACATCGGTACATATTCCCCAGCCGTGAGATACCACCGCCCGGACATATTCTTCCGGCCAGTTTTCGGAGACAAGAATCTCCTCGGTCTTTAGACAATGCTGCTCGGGGAATTGCTCATAGTCCAAATCGTGTATCAATCCAATAACTGCCCACTTTTCTTCGTCCAGGCCGCGTTTGCGGGCACAATACCGCATCACCGCCTCGACAGCCAGTGCGTGCTTAATTAATCCTTCGTTAGTGTTGTATTTTTTCAGCAGCGAAAAAGCCTCTTCGCGGCCCGGTTCGGCTTCTGTCATTATTAACTCCCTGACGGCGTAACAAATATCCATTCGTGCCTTTGAAAGTGAAGGCAGGTTTATCGAGCTAATTTAAAAGTTAGCCCGGAAAAATGCAATTGTTATTTTTCTTTTCCAAAGACACGTTACCATCCGTTTTCGGGTGATATTGTGCTCTTATGAGGCCTGGGCTTGCCCTGGAAGGGTTTTAAGAGATATTCTTGAAAAGGAGCAGGTAAGGAGGAATATTCAGCTTTGCAATTCTGATTCGGCAACGATTTTCATCTCCGGAGCCACTTTTCTGATGGTAAGAGCTACTTCAAGTGACGGTATGTTTGGTGCTTCATCTTTTTCGAATCAGGCTATTGAAAGCATATCCGTCGTCGCTAAAGACCGTGATGGACAGTTACTATTATCGGCATCTTGCGATAACAAGAAACGATACACTGCCAGTCAGCTCGGCCGGGAATTTGGCTCCGCTCTGGCCGACAAGCTTAAATGAAATATCAATCCGTTTTTGTGTTTGGATTATCTGGTTTAGAATCTAAAGAATAAGCCCAGAGAAATCACCGGGTAAAACTTCAACGAGTCCATATCGTCTTCGATGTCTTTTCTTTCCTTTTCCAGCTCAGCTAAAAATGCCGCATTAGATGACAAAGTCCCACCAACAGAACTCAGAGCAACGTCCGGAGAATCTGTTAAAGCGACACCTATATCACAGGTAAATCCCCATCTTTTATTGTGAGTCAGCGGATTGCCCCATCCGATCCCTACATAAGGAGCCAGACCGTCGATATCAACGTTTCCGGACAAGGTGCCTATTTCATCGGATGTATATATAGTGCCGCCGATTTCTTCAGATGTAGTCGGTCTTGCATCCAGATCAATTTCATTATTCATCGAAATGAAGCCGCCGCTGATACGAAACGAATCATTAAAAATGTGCCAGTCAACCAATGCCGAGAAGGAATACATATCTATCCCGAGATCGTATTCAACATCATCTATTTCTTCTTCGTCGAAGTCTATATCGAGCATATTCAAACCGACACGGGCATTGATGTTGTTAGTGATTCCCGTTGTAAAATCCCCGCCCATTCCTAATGTCCCGCCTTTACCTGAGACGGCAAATCTCCCGGTGTCCTGACACCCCGCTCCAAAAGAAAGCAAAACTGACAAGGTTAATAATATAAGTAGATTAAATTTCCTTCCCATGGCATTTCCTTTCCTTTTGATATGGTTATATTTACATAAATTACAAACAGCTAATATAATCTTCTTTTATGATACCTATCAAGAAAAAATAATTTTAACAGGAAAAATTATTATATTTAAATTCTGTATTATATATACCTTGATTGTCTTTGATATTAGTATAGAATTAATATTTGCGATGTATGTATCAGTTTTTATCAGGAATATGTGGTGTTAAAAGGAAAGGAGAAAAAGAAATGAATAAACTTATCTTGCTTTTTGGTTTATCGGCAATAGTAGTTTCTGCAGGTTGTAGTTCGGATATTGTATGTACCGAACGCCTTAAGATGCTCGAGCACAAATGTGTTCATCTGGCGCCCCTTAACAGCGAGGACCCGCACGTGGGACAGGTTTTACGGGATGCCCTGGAAAAAGAACTTATAAGGCAGGGCATTGCTCTTTGCGACGCCGATACGGCGACCGTTTTTATCACCGGCTCGACTTTTTTAACAATGCGAGGACCGGCATCGTCATCGAGTCAATCTATAGAAAGTGTTTCGATTGTTGCAAAAGACAGCAGCGGTGAGATTTTATTATCTGCTTCATACGACAATAAAGATCGACTCACTGCCGGCAGGGTTGCCAAGGAATTTGGCTCCGCTCTGGCGGGCAAGTTAAAATAAAAGAACCAGAGCTTAAACCGAAATCATTTTTGATGTGAATTCATCGTTGCTTGTTTATATGGTTTTTAGCTTCCAGGGCGACTCTATATCCTATTTACCTTCTGATTTCTTTGTCTTTTCATACATCTCCAAGTCGAAAATCAGGATGCCTCTTCCGACTCCGGCCAGGTCACCTCTTTTAGCGTACTGGAACGCCATATATCGGCCATCGTCACTGACTACAGGATTTGTGGATTTATATCCGGGATAATTTGCAAAGAACGTCAGGCGTTCTGTCTGACCGGAACCATCTAAGGCCAGCTTGTAGATGTCGTTGTAGTGTATCCCTTTGAGAATGTGTTTATCGCACTCGACGAGGGTATATTTACCGTCGGGAAAAATCCCTTCCGGCTCATCATATTGATTCGGAGCCAGTGAGTAGTTGGTTACTTTTCCTGTTTCAATATCCAGTCCCATGACTTCTGTGCCCTGATAATTATAAGCACTGAAAATCAGCTCTTTCTCCTCCGGCGGTCGAAAATTCTGTGTTTCCAGACCACATTCAAACGGTAAGTCCTGCACGTCTAAAATCTTTTTCTTATTCGCCAGCTCATGTTTGCCGTCTTTGTAAATTATATCCGCCAGGTAAAACGCATTTCGTTGCGTCCATGCAATTCGCATGTGCTTGCGCGATACGGCGGGTCCTTCAGAGCATTTTTCGCCAAGTGGTATCGGGGGTCCCGAAAGATTTTTATTCAATATCCACAACTCTGCGCTCCTTTCGCTTCGACTAGCCTGTGGGTCATTGGTGTCAAATTCTCTCGCACCGGAGAGTAGAATATCGCCATTGGCCAAATACAGAGCACGCGTATAACCTTCGTGATAGTAGTGGTGTGTCAAGGGGCGGATAATCTTTGTCTCTAATTCTACTTCATAGACATCACCAAATGTCTTCTCGATGAACAAAATGCGTTTTCCATCATGTGAGAAATCTGCTCTCTGACCAAATTGAGTTACCTGCTTTATATAAGCAGGCAACTCATCTAACGGCGAGCGGCTTTCTTTACTCTGGATCTTCCCAAAACAGCCTGTCGGTAGAAATGCCGACAAAATTAGAAACCAAATTTTGCCTTCTTGTTTCCACATAATCTTTGCCTTTTATTTAATACTATTTCATTTCGGTTGTTATTTTACCTCTCCCAAAATTTTTCGCAAGATGTTTATCAATGTTGCCGGCTCGAAGTAATTTTTTGCCGGGCGCAGATAAACAACGTTCGAGTCCGAGGCCCGAATTTTCCCGGATACGTTTGTAAACAATGCCCGGGCATTGCCGTTATAGTCCTTCTCGAATGTAAAAATCAAATCCTCGCCTGAAATTACGATGCTCTTGATTTGGTGTTTACCGGCGTTGATTCGCAGCTCCGCCGAATCCAGCAGCAGGCCGACTTCGTCCGGCACCGGGCCATAGACATCCGCTAATTCGGTCCGGATTTGTTCCAGGTCTTCGGTGACTCTTGCGACGGCAATCTTACGATAGGCATCCATCCGGCTTCTGTTGGCGGGGATATACTCTTTCGGTATATATGCAGCAAATCCTAAATCGACGACCGCCGTCGGTATCGGTTCTATAGGCTCGTTTTTCAATCTCTTAACGGCATCGGTTAATAACTCGCAATACATTTGATAGCCTACGGTCTGAATATGGCCGGATTGCTCGGGCCCCAGAATATTACCCGCTCCCCGAATCTCCAGGTCGCGCAGTGCGATTCGGAATCCGGCGCCCAAGTGGGAATATTCTTCGATAGCCTTTAATCTTTTTGCCGCCAGCGGCGTAACAGGTCGTGACACAGGAAGCAGCATATATGCATAGGCCCGATGTTTGTACCTGCCGACTCTGCCGCGAAGCTGGTGCATCTCTGCCAGGCCGAACCTGTCCGCGTCGTTGATAAAAATTGTGTTCGCATTGGGGATATCCAGACCCGATTCGATGATAGTCGTGCACACGAGCACATCGGTTTTGCCGGTTACGAATTCTATCATCGCTGTTTCAAGCTCGCTCTTGGCCATCTGCCCGTGTGCGATACCGACCCTGGCGTCACTGACAAGTTTCCTTATTTCCCATGCCTTCTTTTCAATCGTCTTGACCCGATTATGCAGGAAAAACACCTGGCCCTGGCGGTTCAGCTCTCGGTAAATCGCTTTAGTTATTAATTGTTTATCGTAAGCGGTCACTTTAGTGACTATGCTTCGCCTGTCCAGCGGCGGTGTCCCCAGGGAGCTTATGTCGCGAAGACCCAGCAGGGACATATGCAATGTCCTTGGGATCGGCGTAGCCGTCATCGTTAGAATATCGACGTCGATACGAAGCTTTTTCAGTTTCTCTTTATGTTCGACGCCGAAGCGCTGCTCTTCGTCGATTATCAAAAGCCCTAAATCCCTGAATCCCACGTCACCGCTGAAAAGTCGATGTGTTCCTATAAGGACGTCGATTTTCCCGGCTTTTGTGTGTGCGATAATGTCCCTTGCCTCTTTAGGTGTTTTGAAACGATTTAAGACCTCGATCCAGACCGGGAAATCCGCAAACCGTTCAGTAAAGGTCCTGCTGTGCTGCACACTTAAAACCGTCGTCGGCGTCAGGACGGCGACCTGTTTGCCGTTTTCCACCGTCTTGAACGCCGCCCGCATGGCGAGTTCCGTCTTGCCGTAACCCACATCGCCACAGAGCAACCTGTCCATCGCCACCGGATGCTGCATGTCGGCTTTGATTTGCTCGGCGGCCGTGGTTTGGTCGGGTGTCTCCTGATAGGCGAATGATTCTTCGAATTCCACCTGCCAGTTCGAATCTTCGGAAAATGTAATTCCTCCCGCCGACTGCCGCCTGGCTTGAACTTCGAGCAGCTCGGCGGCAAGGTCCTGAACCGAACGCGCGACTTTTTCTTTTTGCCTGAGCCATTTTTTCGAGCCGACCCTGCTTAATTTCGGTCGGGAAGGACTTGTGCCTATATATTTCTGAACCAGCGCGATATTACGAACCGAGACCTGGATTTTCGTATGTTGGGCGTATTCAATCGTGAGATACTCGTTTGTCCCGGTTTTTTCCTGTATCGTCTCAGTCCCTAAAAATTTGCCGATACCATAGGCAGTATGAACAACGTAATCACCTTCCTGCAAATCACTGAGACTGTCCACCGGTGCTGTTTCCCTTGCCGGTCTGCGTCTTTGCCGCAGGGTGTATTGCCCGAACAGTTCGTGGTGACTGATAACGATGGTGCGCAAAGAATTTATAACGAAGCCCTGGTGGATAAAACCTAACAGCAGCTTGAATCGAGACGGAATTTCCCTGTTAATGTCTTTGATAATTTCCGTCACGCGTTTGATTTCCGCCGAGCTTTCACAGTACAGCAGCACGTGTTTGCCTTGTTTGGATTCCGTCACCAGCTCTTCGAGTGCGGCTTTATGACCGGCCCATACGGCGGTTGCCTTATGCTGGAACTGCTGCACGCTTTTGATGTCCACCCTGATAAAATCGCCCGGCTCTGATGATGCAAATCTGCAGATATGCAATTGTGTGAAATTTTCCGCCGCGTTATAAATATCCGCCCAGCCGTAAAGCCGACTCTTATCTTCGACTCTGGCTAAAAAAACCTGTGCAACTTCCTGAATATCGTTCGGCTCTTCGAAAATAATTATTGTATCTTTCGGCAGGATATTCAAAAAAAGCTCTTTTTGCTCAGCCGTTGTTCCGCAAACAGCGGAGACGATTGTGATACTCTCTATTTGCCGGCTCGAACGCTGCGTATCCAGGTTTATTTCACGAATGCTTTCGATGGTATCACCGAAGAATTCTATCCTGAAAGCTTCGGTGCCCTGTGAGGATATATCGGATTTTATATCTGACAGCACCTTTTCGTTGATCAGCGGAGCGTAGATATCGATAATTCCACCTCGCCTGGCAAACTGACCCGGCAAATCGATCCTGTCAACATGCTCGAATTCGTTTTCGACAAGCCACCGACTCAAATCTTCAGGTGAAATCTGCTGTTTGATTTGCAGACGAAGACTGCCGGTTTCTATCGACTGTGGTTTTGGTATCGGCTGGCAGAGGGCCTGTATCGAGGTCGGAATTAAAAACTCACTTTTTTCCCGACCGGATTCAAGAGACGAAATGCGGGACACGAGTTTTAATCTCTGTATCCGGATTTCGTCGGTTGCGTCGGCTAAATCCTCTTCTCCGATCCAGGCGCTCAAAGGTTCAACTTTTTCACATCCGAATGTCTGAACATCATCGGCGGCCTTCTCTGCATCGTCAATATGAGGACAGACATATAAGACGGGCCGGGAGGTTTGTTTTGATATATAAGCTCCGAGCAATCTGGCGAACGAGCCCCATGTCCCCTCGACTTTAACCGCGCCGGAGGAACCAGTGACGTTGTTAAGCCGAGCTGTTATCTCTTTGACTTTCTTGTCCTGCCCAAGCTCCATATAAACATTGTACGCCAAAGCGAATTGTCAGACAATGGTGCTTTACTATAAAAGTGAGTAAGGTAGATTAGCCCTGGATATCCCCCCGGTTTTTTCGGTTACTTATTGCATTTAGAATATTGCGTTTATCACTCTCAAGCGTCAGCTTATCCAGTCCGTTTAGAATTGTCTGTTCACCGGCAGAACAAAAGCTCGGATTTTTTATCAGCGTTAAAAGCACATCTTCCTTTGAGCTCTCGAGCACGAGTTTATCAAAAACCACCTCGACAAGATGAATCTGCGCTTCGGGACCAAGATGGTCTCGTTCGGCAATCCTTTTGTATGCATCCCTTTTGTGTGATTCAAGAACCAGCTTACCCGCCGCATCTATCTCGGCGATTGTGTTATCCGGGGGTATATGTCTTTTAGGTTCTCGGGAATGCCCTTGTTCTTCATCGATAACAACAACACAGCTTTGCAGGCAAGCCGCAATAACAAGTAATCCGATAGCCAGGGGACCTTTTTTCATTTTTATTCTCCATATTAATAGCTGTAAATTCTTATTTCGGAGACATTCACAATATCAGGTATAAATAACCCGGTCAAATCTTATTTACCACCTGTTATTGGATAATAAAACAAGGTAATGTTGAAGAAAGCAGGAATATCACGCAATTTTCCCAAATAAGTATTGAGAAAAACGAAAAAATTTTGTAGTATATAAGGAACGAATGGTGGACTTAATAAACCTGTGGATATGGTCTTATCAAGATCATGGTACAACAAAGCAGTATGGCTGAAATGCGGTTAGCACACTCCATGAACTGTTTGGAAATAATTATCCGAGATTGGTGGTCATGATGCGTAAAAACAAGCATATCTGTTGCAGTATTGGGGCATTCACTCTAATAGAACTATTGGTGGTTATCGCCATTATTGCTCTTTTGATGGCGATCCTGACGCCCGTTCTGCATAAAGCCAAGGAAGCGGCAAAGGAAACAATCTGTAAGTCAAATTTGAGAGCCGTAGGGCTGGGGATAATACTCTACCTGCAGGATAACGATTACATAATGGCAAATTCCAATCGGACTAATGAATTCCAGTGGTACGATTCAACAGGCAATTTCAGAAGCACTAATGATGTCGAAGCTTATTGGGGCGTTGCATATAAAGATTACGTGAAGGAAACTAAGGTCTTCGGCTGTCCGAGCTTCAGGCATGTAGCCGAATTAATATATCCTGAAGACCCGTTATTGATTCGCGAGGCTGCTTTCGGTCTTAATTCTTTTATCAGTGATAAAAAGATAACGGATTTGCCAAATCACGCAAAAATTATTGTTGCCCATGATCATGCTGAGCCGAAGATGGAACAGGGCAGCCGGGATATGTTTTATAATGACGGCCCGGGTACGGAGAATTTGACTCATTATCGGCAGGGGGGCGACCGGGCGGAATTTTATAGGGGGATTTTCAGACATAATATCAGGAAAAGTGACGCCTTCAGGACCGGCGGAAGGGCCAATATCCTCTGGCTGGATGGGCATGTTGAGTCTCTTGAAGAAACAACAGGAGACGATGTGCCGGAGGATTGGTATACGGGAGGTATCGAACAAACCGGGGGGTGGGGCTGGGGCTAAAACGCACCACTTTTTGATTCCAGATTCAACGATTTGATGTTTTTACGGATTGCGTTAAACGAGCTTTCCATTGTACTATTAAATACTTTTTCCATTGGAAAATCTTACAGCATATATTTTATATAGCGGTTATATACTGTCTTTCGCGGCTAAGTAAAAAAATTTATCGTATGTTCATTGGTTTGATGGACATCGATGAAGACAAAATTTAAAATAAAACGAGGGATTAAATAGTAAGATTCGAAATATGGTTATAAAAAGTTTTGAAGGCTGACAAGCCGGATTTGAAACTGTAATGGTACAAACTCGAACAATTAATGATATCATCGAACGCTTTCGAACGAATTGGCGGGGATATGTCCGCCGGTATTGGATATTCCTTGTTCTAACCATCCTTGCGGCAGTGGCGGATTTGCTCTCGACGGTTTATTTTATGCACCTCGAAGGTGCTCAGATAGAAAGACACCCGACTATTCGTCTGCTCTCGTTGTTTCTGGGGCCTATGCTTGGCCCTGTTGTTGGGAAATTTTGGCAGCTTGCCGC
>CAZMZR010000104.1:0-10436 GCA_964570855.1 uncultured Pirellulales bacterium | reverse complement strand
CCTCAAGATAAAAGCAGCTCCGGCAAAGAAATCAGAATACTCAGCAGCGGCAATCCTGCACATCTGCTTAAGGGCAAAGGCGATATTAAACGTGCTTTATGTTTGGTTGCAAAGGCCTGTCCACATCTGGACTTTCATTTGACTATTGTATGTGGCGAAAGGATTCCTGAACAAGAAAATATTTTTGGCGACGTTCCGGGCAACGTTACCTGCAGGATTAAATACGGTTTATCCCCGGAGCAGATGCGTCAGGCCTACTGCGAATCGGATATTTATATCAATTCATCCTGGTACGAAGGTTTTGGATTGCCGTCAATTGAGGCGATGGCCTGCGGGATTCCGGTAATCCAGGCGGATAATCGAGGTTTGGACGGGGTAGCAAAGGACAGGTTGAACTGCCTTTTAATTCCGCCGAATAATCCCCGGAAAATGGCCGATGCAATTGAGACGCTTATTAACGATGTTAATCTCCGGAACAACCTGATTAAAAACGGGATTGAGACTGCAAATGAATATTCTAAAGAAAAGCAATATAAGATGTTCGTTGATCAATTTGAAAAAATTCTCGATTGTAGTTTTGATAAAAATAAAACAGAAAAAAATGGCAATCAGCTAAGTGTTAGCGGCACGGTAACCAATGTGAAAGAATACGATAAACCTGTTTTTACCATCCTGGTTCCGACTTACAATCAGGCGGAATTTCTGCCCCAGGCTTTAGATAGTCTTATAAACCAAACCTATAGCAGTTGGGAAGCGGTTGTAGTTAACGACGGCTCAACCGATAAAACAGCGGAAGTGATGAATCGTTATGCGGAAAAAGATCCACGGATTCGCATTTTTCATAAAGATAACGGCGGTGTTGCTTCCGCTTTGAATGAAGGATTGCGATATGCCCGCGGACAATGGATTTGCTGGCTCTCTTCCGATGATCTTTTCGAAGCTGATAAATTGGAGATACACCTTCAGGCGATCCGGGAAAATCCGAATATATGCTTTTTTCATACAGGCTATTATTTTTTAGACGGCCGAAATAACTGCCGGATACCTGGTAAATCAGATTTGGATTCGTTCATTCCGCTGTTGGAATTACAGGTATTAAAATTCTTCGAGATTAATTACTATAACGGAATAAGTATTGCTATTCATCGAAAAGTATTTGATCGTGTCGGCCGTTTCAATGAGAAATACAGGAACGGTCAGGATTTTGATATGTGGCTGAGGATCAGTGCTTTGTATCCTTCGTATTTTATTAATAAACGGACTTGTGTCACCCGAATACACCCTGCGCAGGGGACAAATATTTCGATTGGAAAAGCTATTTACGATTCTCCCGGTATATATGATTCGGCGGTAGCATGTTTGGAATTCCTCAATTCTCATGAATTTCCGGCGCTGTTTCCATGTCTTGATCTGTCGAATGTAGATGAGGCTATGTTCGCGGTTAAGAATGTTTTGAAAGTTATTATAAATCCGCTTTCTTTTATCAATCGCTGCGGATATGCACCGGCTTTAATAGGGCGGTTACGTGAGTGGATTACACAAAAAGCTTCTTCGGAAGTAAAATTAATTCTGAAGTCACATACCGTTCAGGCAATTCATAATATGATGACGATGTTCCAGTCGGAAGATATTAAAGGAGCATTGGAATTGATATTTGAATCTTTGGAAAAACCTTATTGTTATAAAAGCTGCGATCCGTTGTGCGAAATGGAGCTAAATGCTAAAAGGCTGGAGAAAATGGGTGAAACCGGACGAGCACGCATTGCAAGGGATTATTTAACGCAGGCATCAAAAAGAACAGAAAGGCGGATTTGTGTGAAAAAACAGCCATTATTTTCCATCGTTGTTCCCACGTATAACCAGGCGGAATTTCTGCCCGAAGCCCTTGATAGTATTTTAAGTCAGACGTACGACAACTGGGAAGCTATTGTAGTTAATGACGGTTCTACCGACCAGACTGCGAAAGTGATGAAAAATTATGCAGAAAAAGATGCGAGAATCCGGATAATTCATAAAACGAACGGTGGTGTTGCTTCCGCTTTGAATGAGGGGATAAAAAATGCCCGTGGAGATTGGATTTGCTGGTTGTCGTCGGATGATATGTTTGAGCCGGACAAATTAGAGGTGAATTTACAGGCCATCGAAGAAAATCCGGATATACGCTTCTTCCATACGAACTATTTCCTGTTCGATGAAGAAAGACGTCTTAAATGTGAATTATTGTCTGATCCGAGAGAATGTGTTCCATCGGTAGAGTTACAGGTGCTAAAGTTTTTTGAGACAAATTATGTTAGCGGGATTAGCATCGCCATATATCGGGAAGTGTTTGACCATGTAGGCGGTTTCGATGAAAAATACAGGTGCGGCCAGGATTTTGATATGTGGCTCAGGATAAATGCCCGTTACAGGGCATTTTACATTGACCGGAAAACTTGCGTCACTCGCTGGCACGAAAAACAGGGCATGAGAAGATTTCCGCCGGCGGGCTCTTATGATTCTTCCTGGGCTTGTATGGAGTTCTTAAATTCTCATAAATTCAGCGATTGTTTCCCCGCAATCGACATGACTACTCCCAGCGGAGTAGCAAAAGCTATCAAAGAAACAATGGCGGTCGTTTTTAATAAAAATGCCATGATGTACAGGTGCTTTTTCAATAGCGCCTTGCTGGAGCGTTTGGCTGAATGGCTTTGTAAGTACTGCCCCAGTCATTTGAAAGAGGAACTGATGCCTCATCTGACAAGCACAATTAATAAACTAATGAATTCGCAGTTGCCCGTTGAAATCAAAGAGACCTTATCGGAATTCTTAAAAAATGTAAGGAATGATTATTCCTTCCAGCCACATGATTTTCTAAAAGAGGCTGCTCAACGGGCGAAAAAATTGTTTTCTGTCGGAGAATCGGTAAAAGCTGATAGTATCGAACATTACCTGTCACTTGTAAGGCCTCAACACGGCGAGAAAAACTGCGTCTATGAAGAGTCGGCCCCCCCGGTTTCGGGTATATTTCCGGATAGCAATGTAATATCTAACTTGAGATAAATCGTTAAGAAAAGAGCATTTTTGACGATAATAAAAAAAACGAAGCTATACGCTGATTATATATATATTCATAAAGGTGAATAAAAGATGTCAACTGTAAACCTTACAGGATTATTAACAGGTATTGATACGTCCGAGATTATCAAACAGTTAATACAGGCCGAGGGCAAAACGCTTGATATGTACGAAAAACGATTGGAAACGTGGGAAGAGAGGAAAGAGAATCTTAGCACGTTGGAAACCAAGATAACCAATTTACAAAACTCTGTTGAGGCTCTTTCCGATGCGAATGAGCTTCGAGCTTTTTCGACCTCTTCGAGCGATACCGATGTTTTAACTGCGGAATCATCATACAATGCTTATGAAGGCAATCACACAGTTGTCATTCATCAGTTGGCCAACGCGGAACGCTGGGTTCAGACTGCCGGTCTGGAGTATGCCGAGGATTATGTCGGAGAAGGAACATTTATCTACTCGTACAATCACCAGGAAACAATAATTACAACTACGGAATCTACGACACTTGAAGATTTAATCGGCTTAATCAATAACGATGCAAACAATCCCGGTGTTACAGCGAGCTTGTTGTACTATAACAATGCCTATCATCTGGTGCTCAATGGTAACGACGCCGGCACGGATTACAGAATCACAATCAACGAAAGCAGCACGGAAGTCTGGCAGGCGAACAGTGAGTTTACGGTCAGCAATGATAACGCCACGTTGAGTACAAAGATTCAGGATCTCGATCAGTTCGGATCGTCCCCTCTCGAAGGTGATGAGGTTATCGAGATTACAGGCACCGACCACAACGGCAATGTCATAGCACAGGTGAACCTGAGCATTACAAGTAATACCAAGCTGAGTCACCTTATCGCAGAGATTAACGATGCTTTTGACGGGATAGCCAAAGCAACTCTTGAGAACGGCAAAATTGTTTTAACCGACAAATCCGCCGGTACAAGCGGTCTTTCTATAAATTTGAAATATAACGCCAACGGCTCTGCTGCAACGCTGACCGTACCGACAATGCAGTTTTCGGCCGAAGGCGGGGCCTCAACGGCGAATCTTGATAGTTTTGCCTTTTCGGATTTCACTCAAACTCAGGCCGCCCAGGATTCAATGATTAAAGTCGATGGCTTCCCTTCCGCTTCGGCCGTTTCCGAGGTCCAGACTATGGATCGAAGCCCTTCTCCGGAGAGTGGGACATACACATTGACTTATGAAGGCCAAACAACCGAGGCGATTGTCTATAATGCTTCAGCCTCTGAAATTAAGGCTGCTCTTGAGGCGTTGTCAACGATAAGTGTCGGAGATATAACGGTTGAGGGCGGTACTTATGGCTTGGCCGACGGCGCGGTGACATTTACATTCGCCGATACGTTGGGCGATGTCAGCATGATTGTGGTTGACGGCGGCAGCCTTGAGCCGAGCGGTTCCTCGGTGACGATGACGGAGACAACCAAAGGTGTCCCGGCTTATATCAGCCGAAGCTCCAATACAATCGACGATGTGATTCACGGCGTAACATTGCATCTTCATGATACCACTGATGAAAGCGGGGAACAAATCACCTTGACCAGAAATATAGAAGCGGTAAAAGAAAAACTCGAAGCTTTTGTCAAGGATTACAATCTTGTCGTTGATTATATCAAGAAAACGACAGGTTACGACGAATCCGATAAAACCGCCGGTTCCTTAATGGGAGATTATACTGTTACGAGTATAAGATCCCAGCTCCGCACACCGCTTATCTCTCAAACAAGCGGATTTATTATTGATATTGATTCTTTTCTAATGCCCGGACAGATCGGCCTCGAACTTGACTCAGATGGACTGTTGAGTCTGGACTCGAATGTCTTTGATGAGGCTATCGCCGAAGATTATATGGGTGTTCTGGCTATAATTGGAGCGGACAAGACGGGCAGCAGCAGCAGTAACACCGTCGAATTTTATGGGGCCAGCAGTAAATATACGACGGCAGGCACGTATGATGTCCAGGTCGAAGTCAGCGGCGGAGCCATCACTAGCGCCAAAATCAAGCTCTCGAGCGAATCAACGTATCGAGATGCAACATACAGCGGCAATATTATCACAGGTGACAGCACATTCGATGATAACGGATATGCCGTGAATCCGGAAAATGGACTCCAGCTCAGCGTTGACCTGGGTAATAACGGCACTTTTACAGCTACCGTCAGGGTAAAGCAGGGTTTTACAGGTGCGATGGAAGATGCGCTGGATAGAATGTTAAAGGCAACAATCGGCTCAATCGATATAGACCAGGAATATGTCAGCGACCAGATAGAAAACATTGAAGATAAAATCGAGCGGGAAGAAGAACGTCTTGAGAGAAAAGAAGAACAGTTGACGGCCCGCTATGCACGTCTTGAGAAAACACTGGCTTTGCTGCAGAACCAGATGGCGGCTTTAGGTCTGAGCAGTAGCGAATAATATAAGGTTATTTTCCCCTTCCTCCGGCCGGAAGCATCTTTATCTTCAAAGTAGAACACTTCTGTCATAGTTTACACTCTCTTATTATATTTTTACTTGACTAAGGCAATCGTCATTTTATATACTAAACCTTAGCGAGTATTACGTAATCATACTGTTAATTTATACGGTTTCCTTATCATAAGGAAAAATTGTCATAATAAACCGGGGGAAATGGAGGTAAACAATCATGACGGCGGGAAATTCACAAATTTTACGAACAATCTCTTTAATACTAATTGTGGTGCTGCTGTGCCCGATTACTTACGGCGGTATTATCTATGTCGATGATGATGCCCCCGATTGGAATCTCGGCACAAGCTGGCTGGATGCGGTCAATTCCCTGCAGGATGCCTTATTACTTTGCTATTTCTATGAAAAACCTGTAGAAATACATGTTGCCGGAGGGATTTACACGCCGGATCAGGGTTTAGGTATTATGTCGGGGGATCGGGAAGCTTCGTTTGAATTAATTAACGGGGTAACGATTAAAGGCGGCTACGCCGGTCTGAGCGACCGTCCCGCAGATGCGCGTGACACCGTTCTTTATGAGACCATCCTCAGCGGTGACCTCGAGCAAAATGACGGACTGGTATCAAATGATACCTCGGATAACAGCTACCACGTTGTAACATGCTACAGGACGGACCATACAGCCGTGCTTGATGGAATTACAATAACAGCCGGATTCTGTGGTTTGAGACCGGATAGCGATACGCCGGGCGGTGGAATGTTTAATGTTTACAGTAGCCCTTTTTTGATTAATTGCACTTTCAGGGGCAATATGGGTGGCTACGGTGTTGGTATGTATAACGAGTACGGTAGTCCGACATTGATTAATTGTTCTTTTATCGAAAACTCGGCAGACGGTAATGGTGGTGCAATGTACAATAGCTTCAGCAAGCTGAATCTTCTTAACTGCACTTTTTCAGCAAATTCCGCAAATGGGGAAAATAGTAGGAGTGCGACTGGTAATGGTGGAGTAATATACAATAGTTACAGCGATCTGGTACTAAACAATTGCACCTTTAACGAGAATTCAGCAAAAGAAGGAGGTGCAATATACAATTATAATAACACCATAATGTTCTCTGACTGTTATTTTGTTGGTAACTCTGCGGACGATAATGGTGGGGCGATATATAATTACAGCGGTACATTAACATTTCTTAATTGCACATTCAAAGAGAACTCAGCGACTGATGATGGCGGGGCAATATTTAATAATAGCAGCTTAAGTGGCCGAGTAAGTATGACGAACTGCATATTCAGCGGCAATTCAGCACAATACGGCGGTGCGATAAGGAATGGAAGAACTACAGGAGGGGGAATGATAAGGGAGTTTATAAGCAGCATCACAACAGATTACAGTCCCAGTGCAGTGTTCCTGCTCAACTGTACGTTAAGTGAAAATTTTGCACGTGAAGGAGGTGGTAGTATCTCATCGGACATTCAATACCGTTATATCATAGATGAGCAAACAGGCTTAGATAACGGAACGAAACTTGTCAATTGCATTCTTTGGGGTAATAAGCCGAATGAGATACAAGAAACTATGAGCGAATCCGTAGTAGTTCTCTATAGCGATGTGCAGGGCGGTTTCTCGGGCCAGGGGAATATTGATGTTGATCCTTTGTTCGCTGATCCGGATAACGATGACTACCACTTGAAATCCCAAGTGGGTCGATGGGACTCGGCCGGCCAATGCTGGGTGATAGACCAGGTAAGTAGTCCATGCATCGATAGGGGTGATCCAACTACACCGGTTGGCCTTGAACGTTTTCCCAACGGCGAGGCGATTAATATGGGCGCTTATGGCGGCACACCTCAAGCCAGCCTCTCGCCACGAGAACAATACGCTCTGCCTGCCCAGGCTTCGAATCCAAGCCCTGTGGATAAGGCTACCAATGTTGCTATAAGTACTGCGTTAACCTGGAACGCCGGCTCCGACGCGTTTTTTCATAATGTTTACTTTGGAACTGTTCTCGATGATGTCAAACAATCTAACATTGACTCTCCGGGAGATGTGCTGGTTAGTTTAAACCAGAGAGGTACGAGTTTTGACCCCGGTTTTCTTGAGTATGGACAAACATATTACTGGCGAGTCGATGAAGTGGATGATGATGGGATAATAGTGGCTGGTGTAGTTTGGTCTTTTACGACTGTAGGTCCTGCCAAAGGCAGGGCCTGTTTCAGCTCTGAGACCGGCGTTTGGTCGGATGGGAAACTTGTCCCAATCTCGAAGCTCGCTCAGGGCCGGAGCATAAACGTAATTGACTGCATTAAAACAGTCGAAGAAGTTCAGGAGCACGAGGGAACATTTACCTTGTACGATATTTTGCTTGAGAGCGGCAAAAGTATAACCGTGGCCGAGAACCATTACTTCATGGCCGAATCAGGACGGTGGATTTCTTTGCAGGATTTTATAGCTGGACAAATATTGCCTTTCGGTAAGACAAGATTAAAGACCTCCAAAGGCACTGTTGGGATAACAAGCGTAAACAAAAGGCCGATGCCTTATGTGGGTAAGGTTTATAATCTGAAAATCCGTGGCTCGGATAGCTATCTTATCGGTGAGGATGCAATCATAGTAAGAGATTATTAATACAAAATCGTGGTGGTCTTGTTATCAACGGGGATCAAAGGATTAGAGATGAATAAATTCACGTTCGTTTTTATTGTAATATTCCTTTGTGTGATCTCGTCCATTCAGGCAGAGTCTCAAACCGAGTCCGATTCGGGCAGTCAGCAGAATGACGGCTTGAGAATCGTTGTCAACTCGGTTGATGTAAACGACAATTCTTTGAAGCTTAATTATGAGATTCAAAATAATTCGCAGCATGAAATTTGGATATGTAATAGCATTTCTCAAGGCTGTGATTTCGAAATATTTATGGATGAAGACAGTCAGACCATTATTATAAGAAGACGACTTAATGTGCCATCAGCTTTGCAATGGCTTATCCAACCTCATGGTAAATATATCTGTGTACACTCTGGCAAAAAACGACGCGAATCTTTGTTATTATCTCTGCCCGTTTGGTCTCATAGATTATATTCGAATGGAATAGAGGAAAAGGATATACAATTCGCTTCTCGTTTAGCCATTGAAATCGGTTACTATGTTGGAGATCTACCAAAAATGGTTTTTAATATGCTTAAAGAAATTGGAAAGAACTCTGATAAAAGAATAGGGCTTTTTTATTCTGAAGGATGGTTTAGAGATGAGTTAGGTTTTAATAAAAGACATGAAGATATCAGACAAAGAGATGAAGAAGTTTTAATCCCTTATACGGGCCAGAGTTTCAAAGGTGAGAAAGTCTTAAGAACTGACATTGTTATGAATAGAATTCCTTATAAAGAAACAGCAAAAAGGATGAAACAGGATCCTCCTGAACTGAATTCCGTTAAGAGAATTGAAATTCGATATGTACCTTCAATGCTCGAATATTACTTCCCATTTCAGGGCCAGATAAGTCTTTTGAGTAATGAGGAGAAAGAATATCTCCAATCGGAAAAAACTATTGTTGTTGAAGATCCAATAGATATCAACTACTTTGCTAATGAATTAAAGGAAGTGGAACAAATACCAGGTGGAATTGTCTCTGAAGAAAGCAAAGCCAACGTGTTTTGCTATCGAGATGGAAGCCTTATAACATCATTTATCGTATATGATAATACATCAATAGAAACCGAGCAAAAACAACGCATCAAATATCTTCACAGCTTACAGAGCCTGAGTATACAAACGCCACAGGTACGACCATTTGAAATGAGGATGCAATGTGCATCTAATCTGACAAACCTGTGGCATCGATTGCGATTATATGATATAGCAATTAAAGGAAAAAAAAGCATAGAAGAATCAATGAAAAGTGACATGATATCTTCTGATTTAGATAGATCCAAATATCAAAAAAATGATAAAAATGGCAAAACTGATTTCTTTATGGAAAACTTTCGGAAAGAGACGAATTTGCATATTGAATCGTTAAAAAAACGATACAAGGACATATATAGTAATTCTAAAATAGTTTATCCTGCTTCAACAAACTGGTGTGATTCTATGGAATTAGTTTATCGTAGGCCCGAAATGAAAATACATATTTGTCCCAGTGCGGGTGAAGGCAAGTGTCACTATGCTATGAATCCGAATTGCAAGCCGAATTCACCGGGCGATATGGTTCTTTTATTCGAGACCAAAGACGGGTGGAACCAGCATGGCGGGCCGGGACTTTTTACCTTCGATAACCACGATCCCAAAGGCGGCTGTGTTCTTTTAAATGATGGAACAGTGAAATTCATTAGGACCGAAGAAGAACTAAACAACCTCCGCTGGAAATGACAAAGATATCATCTTTGTCATTCTGAGCGTAATGAAGTGGAGTCGAAGAATCTGGGTTGGATGATGTTCTTTATATCTGTTTCTATTGTAATTAAGGCAGAAAAACTATAATGTTTAACATATATAGATTGTTATAATTTTATCTAAGGGAGATAGCTATGTTCGCGAGAATATGTTTGATGGCCATGCTTTTCTGTTTATTTACTAGTTCATTGTTATGGGCTGATACTGAAGATAGCAATAATACCGATGGCTTGAGAATCGTTGTCAACTCAGTTGATGTAAATGATGAAATCTTGAAGCTGAATTATGAGATTCAAAATAATTCGCAGCAGGAAATTTGGATATGTGATAGTTTGGCTGCATACAGGGGGATTTGTGACTTTGATGTTTATTTAGATAAAGATGACAAGACACTTATTATAAGAAAGCGTTTCGATTTACCCACAGATATGATATGGACGAACCCACCTTTTGGGAGATATATTCGTATAGGTCCGGGTAAAAAGAGAACAGAATCTTTATTACTTTCCGTGCCTGTTTATGGGAGGAGTAGGTT
>CAZMZR010000103.1:0-10555 GCA_964570855.1 uncultured Pirellulales bacterium | reverse complement strand
TAACTCCTCAAGAACATGGTTAAAATTAGGATACAATGGTTAAAATTAGGATACAATGGTTAAAATTAGGATACATGAATAAACGGTTGAAGTCAATCATATTGCTCAAACTTAGGACTTTTCTCATAAGGTTCGCCTCAGCAAATCCTTGTCGTTATTCTTTATAAGGTGTAAGGATTTATAAATGGTTTTTTTACTACCCCTTAAATCGTCATACACAAGGAGTGCGCTTTGAATATCAACTCATAAAATCTCCTGTCAAAAAAGCCCTAAGTTTGAGTTGAATACACAGAATTGTGGTTGTTTTGAGTGGGTGATATAAGTCGTCCTATAATCTATATATAAAAAACACTAAATAACTCAATTTATAGTGTAATCCGGCTTGGTATCTTGAGGTACTACGCCGGGATAAAAAGGAAAGGGCCGACACCAGGGCTGCACGCCTATGCGGCACATCGTTAATATCGTAATAAAGCCGGCCTTTGGAAGAAGAGACAACATTAAGATCCGCCATAAGCGAAAACATAAGCAAACACAGGACAAAAAAGACAGGTAAAATAATCCGGTGTCTAAATATAAAGGAAAAATTTCTATGATATGTCATCTTGTTTTTTTTGCTGTTCATATTCAACCTATCGGACATATAAATCCAATTTCTTAAAAACAAAAAAATATCCTGATTAATTGAAGTAGTTATAAAAGGGGAAAGCCCATTGGGGTTAACCATCGAGGCTTATAAACTTGTCCTGCTTGTCCTGCGTAGCTTTATCTTTTCGAGCAAAGTCGAAGGGGGCTACCATCGGCCTGAGAATATCTGAGTTGCATATTTATCACCATAACTTCATTAGTCCAGTGTAACTATCTCCGAGAATTTGACAAGGGGAATGATAATTTTCTGATTTGAATGACGCATTATCTCACCAACAAGCCCCACCTTCCTGCCCAGGTATTGAACCAAATCCACCTTTATCGCTTCTCCCACAGGCATGGCGTAGCATAATATTTTGCCTTTGGTGCTGGCATCAACAATCATATAGTGTTGCAACTCGTCTCCGGTGTATAGACTCGAGATTTTGAATATCCCTATTACCGCAAATCTTCCAAGATTAACATCTGCTGGTGCGCCTTCTGCAGGACCAGCCGATCCCTCGGTTGATGTTATAATTGACGCCTGACGTGGATTCACATGACCGTTTTCTTTACCAAATGTCTTCTCCGAACGCTTAATCTTGCCACCGTCGACTACTAATGCTCTTAGGATATCCACACCATCCGTGGAAGTACTCCACGCAAGCGATAAAACTCCGTATTTTTCCAGTTCTATATGATCGCTGTACCTAGTCGTGATCGCAGCAAAAGACCCAAGTACCTTTACATCGTCAACAATCACCGTTGTAGACCACGGATATTTTGATTGAGCGGTCGCGAAGGCAATGTGGTCACCGCTGTTACTGAAACAAGGGCCTGCAACGTATTTACCATTCTTGATGCGTTTCTGCCCGTTGGGCGTCACTGCAATGTAAGCCTCTGTATGTCTTGCAACGTATGCTACATCACCCTTTGGTAGAAACTCGCAACACACACCTTCGTCAAAGGGGCCTGCTGTTTTCTCCCCGTCAACAAAAAGAAACCACTTTTCATTTCCTGCCGGCATGGCGAACCACCCGAAACATTTTCCATCTTGTGAGGTGTATATCCTTGAGTAGCCATCATATGGCCCCCACTGCTTATCTCCGACAACAACGAACGCTTCTTTATCTCCTCTCTGGATTACATAGGCTAGCCTCGGCTCCTTGGCATTCAATCGGAGCGATGGCAACCACACACTTTCGTAAGGCCCCTTGTGTTCTTTCCCATCGATGACTTCCCACGATGTGGCACTGCCTGACGTGCGATGGCCAACAAACCATGCGACCTGTTCACCTTTGTTAGCCAAAGCCAAATGGACACATGCCATTTCTCCAGGAGATGGCTTTTCGCCGAGATATTGAATACCCTCCTCGTCGCAATGGTAATCTATAACAGTCGGTCCACTTTCAACTCTTGAAGACACGTTAGACCAAACAGGCCCCGTCGGCTTACCTATCACAAGGGACATGTATGGAAAAGAGCCTGTATAGATTTCGTCACCTTGGATACTTGTGACAATCGGCACCCAACCTCTCTCGATCTTCTTCCACCAACCAAATGCCGTACTGTCAGTAGACCAGTATACTGCATTTGGTGCCATCATATTCACTTTGGTTACTTCCTTCCCATTCACGAATATATGGAAAGGAGTTATTGTATCATCCATAACATGGCAGATATACACGACCTCTCGTGCGTTGGGGCTGCCATGTATGCTCCCAAACTCTCCAAAATCAGCAGGAAGGCTGCATACAACTTCACTCTGCTCCTGGCACCAGGCAACTACACAAGTTGCGGTAATCATAATAGCAACGATCATGAACCTGTTCATACGGTTTTCCTCCTTTTGTAACACTCACGTTAAAGGAAAAGGATTGCTGCTTTTACAACCGGCCTTTTTAATTACTGGCGATGACCTACTCTCATGTAAGAATATTCAGCGGATTAGCCGGCGAACGTTTAAGAGTCTTATTAGCCGGATTAACGACTATCCCGACCGGCTTCGGTACAATTACTACAAACAGTTAGTTCCCTGATATCTTCAGGAATATTTTAAGGTAAAAATTCTTTCAGGTCAAGTACAAAAAGGAAGATGGCCGGATTTTATCCTGAGCCTGCCTTCACTGAGCTTCGTCGAAGTGTCGAAGGACTCACCCAATATAATCCTGTCGTTACAAGCAAACTGAAACAAAGAAAAAATCTCTACATTTTTGCTGAACAAAGTTATTCTATAGAAATCTTGAATAACACCCATCGTTTCCAGTGTTCTTGATGAAGCAAATAAACGTGTTCATTAATGGCCTGAGGATCACGTCCCAACCTTTGGCTAAGCGCGCTTGTATCACTATTTACATACTGGTCGATGTCTTTATCACCAAGGTCCCATAGATGACACGGTGCATAGGAATACGTCATTAACACAGATCCCTTTTCCTGCTTGAATTCGAGGTCCCAACCGTAAATATCATCCACCGCTTTCCATCTTGTCCCTGCTGGTATTCTAACAGTTTTCAAATTGTCGAGGCTAAATGGCGGTTCTTTCGATACAATATAAGCCAACTCAATTTGTTTTGGTTTCTCCAGCGTGATTGTTTCGAGATCAAGTGTTTCTCCCGGTTTGAATTCGATCGTGAAACCTTTCTTCAGATAGCCAGGCGCCGTAACACTGCACCAGTAACTGATCGGCGAGAATCCATCTGCCTCGGCCAGGCCGTCTTTATTTACTGCTACCTTAATAGGATCAGGCCAATATCGGCGGGGTTCGGTACCATTCGACGGCGTATTCACAGGGCCGTGTCTCACAGACAATTCTATTTTTGCCTGCGAGAGGTCTCCGGCTTCCTCCAGTTTTACTTGAGCCTTAAAACCGACCAATTCATCTTTACTTAACGGTTTTATGTGAATAGTGCCAACATCGACCAAATCTGTCTTCTCGTCTTGCACCACATCTTTTAGTTGCAGATCATACGGGGCATATTGGTGCATACGAAAACCCACAGGCCTGTCCAGGTCTTTTGTCGGTCCGGCGAAATAGCCTTCGGAGAGAATCTCCATTTGCGCACGAACATCACGTACATTTCCCTCGCCATTAAGAACAACTCGACCGACAATGACATGCCCCGTTTTGCGTTTTTGGACCGTTTCTCTTGCCTTGGCGATTTTGGCTTCCAATTCCTCTCTATTGGTGCATTGCTCTATTGTGCCTTTGTTGGGCCTGCTTATAATTATTACCGCCACTATTACTAACACTATTGCAGATATTGCTGAGAATACTATTTTTTTCATCTTATCGCTCTTTCCGGAAATCATATTTACTCGTGTTTCTTATATTACCGCTTTTCAACTATATATTATCCACTAATTGTTCCTCGTTTCAATAAGATTTCTTAACAGATGCTCAAATAAACGCGTAATCCGGCTTCGTTTTCAACTACTCCGGGATAAAAAAGGAAAAGGCCGATACCTTTCGGTATCGGCCTTTATAATTTTGTCTGCTCCGCATCTTTGGGAGTGATGATCAGATTGAAGCGAAGCGATATCCGGCACAAATTACTGGACTCGCTTGTATTAGATTATATCAGCTCAATCCAGTCGTTGGAATGATACTCCGGGCGTTAAGGGGTGAAGTAATCGGTCTGCGGCATGAACTCATGTATCATGACTGCCTATATCGCCGGATCTTCTGATCCGGGTGAGCCGTTCGTATATGAGCTTGCTCGCCAGCTATCCGGGTCATTCAATATCCCTGCCTGCTGGTCTTCCATAGACAAGAAGTTCTTTGGTACAAGCGAGTGCCCTCCTCCGTCGGCGGCTTGCGGCCAACTGGAGTCGTCATTGTAAATAAAACTTACCACAGCTCCATTCCATGTATCGGATATTTCGACGTCTTCTCCGCCGTTGGCAAAGTTTCCGTCGTAGTTACCGGCGATTCGGCTCGAAAGGCCCGTACCATAACGAGACTCAAAGGCAACCTGATTGCTAACCACAAGAACAAATTCACCAGGTCCGAGACTTGTCACATTACTGCCTGCAAAGGCAAACTCAATGCCATCCGTAATGGAAACCGTGCCTAGTTCTAGTGTCACGGTCGTACTTATGTTCTTCAGTTCAATAAACTCGAAATCATCATTATCGTAAGTTCCGCCCGAATCGGCTGCGGGATTGTACATGAGTTCGCTGACGCGGAAGAAGTTTAGAATGTCAGCTCCTATCGCCTCGCCAGCCACAAACTCAATTGGCTCCGACCAGTGACTCCATCTGCCGGTATTATCTTTCATCCGGTTGCGAACACGATAGGTTCTGCCAACCCTAACTGCGTTGCCTGGTATCTCTATATCACGGTCAGCGGGATTTGTTATTTCATCACTTTCCCATGTGGCATTAAGCTCGTACTTGCTTTTTCCGAGAGGCGGAACGACAGCAGGTTCAACAGGTGCCTCGCTCGAGATAGTAACAGAGACATCGATTGAGAAGTCGCTGCTTCCCAGTGTGGTCTGCAGAGCGTGAACAGCAATCACATTCGTTCCGTTAACAAGATAATCATAGGGGTCCGGCAGCATGACTTCTTCATAACCGGCCGCCTCGTGGTCGGTGTCGTTCGTGAGGCTATCGAAATATTTGACTTCATCGCTGCAGTACATCCTCCCGACTTCGGTGCCGTTAATGTAGATGATACAGCCATCATCTACGTACACGTGAAGTTTTAAAGTTCGCACCTGGTCTTTGTCTGTTATATCAAATGTATTTCGAAGATAAACTGTTGAGTAATTATTCTGCATGGGAGGATTATCCAGTGACAAATCTGTTTTATCATCATTGTCTGCATAGCCAATAGGAGTTTGGCCAATCAGCCAGCTACTGTCATTGAAACCGTTCTGTGTCCAGACCGTTAACGGCCTGCTTGGTTCCGAGGTTCCTTTGTAATATCTCCAATAGCTATTTTTTCCCAGCAAGACAATTTCATCCGAAGGCTCCGGGCTGTAGCTTAAGTCATATTCCGCAATGCGCCATTTCATCGCGGCAAATGTCCCCGAACCCTGTGGGTCGCTGAATGCGCCGGTCCGGAACCTCAAGTCATTCACGGGATAGTCGACGGCACCGATATAGCTGATTGTCGGTGTACGCGGGATATGAGTCGCATCGCCTTCCTCACCAGCGAGAGTATCAAGATTGTTCGAAGTGCCGGGCCAATAAAAACCGCCGCGAAAACTGCCGGCAGTCCAGGCAAACTGCTCCATCAGCGCGACGTTTTCCTCCAGTGAACCATTGTCCATTGGCGAGCCTGGAGTAGGATCCAGCCGCCATCGGTCCCTGTCGGCCGGCACAAAGTCCTCGATAAACGCCACCAATTCTGCCAGCATGCCGTCGATAACCTCCGGTTGCCAATGCAGGTCTCGGAATTCCCTGATGTAGTTGCGGTATTCCTGTTTCAACGGCGATTTTTCCGGGTCGATCGTATATTGTGTAAAATTATGGTCAATGTAGCTCTGGTCGTAAATCGCCCCCTTGGCATGGTCAATACCATAATTAAAATAGGATCCCCATGAATCGTCCACATCAAACGGGAGAAATTGCACTTTCCCGAAATAGTTGTTGCCGGATGTATAATCCGGATAGAAGTACCAGGCCAGATTCTTGATACAATGGGTGCAAGTCGCTCCAGTGAATACGTCAAAACTCCTTATGGATTCGATAACCGTGTGGTAACGGTACCATTCATTGCAATCCAGATGATCGCGAATAAAATCAGCGGAAGCCTGATAGGTCAGGTTCCAGCGGATATTCTCATAGTCCGAGGCATCATCGACGGCGAATTCTCCTTGATAGCGCAATTGGTCCAGACCTTCATAAATTTTGTCGGAGAGTTTATACAGATTGCCTTTGGGTAATCCCAGCCGTTCAAGGAACGCTCCGTCGTAGTTTTCGAAGGCGACATGGAGCCCCCAGAAATCACCTTCGTATTGGCCATTGCTGCCCGTGGGAGCCTCTTGAGCACCATCGACCACGCGGAAATGTATCCACCAGGTCTTGTATGCGGGAACATCAGCAGCTTCGAACAACAACATATCCATGACCTCGTTGAGGCCGTAGGGATAGCGGTTATAACCGCTCCATACAATCTGATTGCCAAACATCTTGCCGGTATTCAGGTGCTGCCATTTGGAAGGAAATTTATCGCCGAAAAGATCACGGGCCTGGAAATAGTTGCCGCGATTGAAACGGAATTTCATCGAACGCTTCCCGGCAAAATTGCCGGCTTGCTCAGCATAATTATACCGTCCATTGCCGCCTCGCAAGCGGTATCCAATGTGATCGTACACCCGGCCTTCATAGACAAACGCGCCTTCCCAGTTATACGCTCTGCCGGCATACTGATAATTAAGATTTGCAGTGGCTTGGCGGATACGGTCGGCAGAATTGTATCCATTGCATTGATACAGATCTTCGGCTCTAGTGATCAGGGTGTAAACTGGAATTGTCGTCAGCATCTGGGAACTATAGACATGCCCCGGTCCTTCAGGATGCACCGAGTGCCTACCGGCCAGATAGTCCGGGACACCGTCATACACATAATATGCGAAATTCAGCGAAGCGTCATCGGCATACGGCACTTGAATGAGCTCGTCGGAGTCATCTTCAGCCACAATGCGATAACGCATGAGCGTCCGATTGCTTTGAGCAGGAATGACTATTGTATAAATATCATCTCCGGCAACGGCATCTTGTCCTGTACCGTCATCGACCATTGTCAGCTCACGCCAATTGGCCGGATTTTCAAAATCCGGATTAATGGGCTGGCTTTTAGACGGGTTTTTAATCAGAGATGAGATTGGTGATACGGGCAGATAAGCGGGGATATAGGAACCTGGGGCTACCAGTTGATACTTTAATGTGACCTGTTTGACGCCGTCGGGATCGGTTACTTTCGCGGTAATCGTGACCGGTTGATTTGACGGCGGCTGTTTTGGTTCATGGTCCACCTGGCGAATCTGCGGGGGGGTATTTGTTGTATATACACTGTTTTTAAGACCAGGTGTAGGGATCCCAAACGCTAATTCCGGACGGTCCACGTCTTCGTGATAGCCCGAACTACGCCAGCTTCCGGCCAGGTCGTTGTCCAGAGAGGGATTCAGTAGTTCCATGGATGCGCCTTCGCCGTTGGCTGATATCGGCCATGGAAAATCACTATCATAGTCCACTTCATCGACCGTTTCGCCCTCGGCGTTATAGAGAACAATATGTTCACCATCATTGCTTAGCTTGCCCTCGAAAGGCCCTAAAACTCTAACACCGAATTTGATCAGAAGTGCGTTTGTATCTTCACAAACAACGATATAGCCATCCGCTGCCATCAGTGTCCCGGCGGGAAAGATGTATGTTACCCCATCGAAATACCAGCCCGATATATCTACCGGCTCAGCAGAGGCATTATAGAGCTCGATAAACTCCACTGCTTCTGTGTTAATATCAGGATGATAATGAATCTCATTTATTACTACCTGTGAAGCCGTATTTGCACAGATTACAGAAGTGAAAGATACGGCAATTACAAACGATAAAGCAAATTTTCGCATGATACTAAATCCTCAAGATTGACTTTTTCCTATTTTAACATACCTTCATCGCCAAGTCAATATTCAAGAATTTGTACCCCCGAATGGAGTAAATCGGCCGGCTTAATGCGCAATCCTGCTTTGTTTTCAGTACCTTGGGCACAAGCTTCGCCGGGATAAAAAGGAAAAGGCCGTGTGCATTTCTAAACACGGCCTTTATAAATTCCTGGCGATGACCGGATTTTATCCCAAAGTATTTAATCGGGACTCGCCCATAGAGCCTGTCCTGATTGTAGCTGAAGGACTACCATCGGCCTAAGCGGGCTTAGCTTCGCAGTTCGGTAAGGGATCAGGTAATTGGTCGCCAAAAAAATAGTGTGCTCGGTACGCTCTGCGAGCTACTCATTTGGTGGGCCAAGCTCCATAGATATCAGTCTTGTTCTTAGTTAGAGGCCGCAATATGCCCGGATGCGTGATGCCGGTAAGATCACACAAACCAACATGGCGGCCGAACAGGTCTTCAAGCTCCTTCTCCAACGCAAAGCAACACATGGCGTGCTGCTTCGGTTCCAATGGTTCAAACTCCACAAGAAAATCGATGTCGAGGTCTTCAGGGTTAGAGTTCTCTTGATTCTGGCCTGAGCCGTGCAATCCCAGGTATTTCACATGATGCTTCTTGCAGATGTCGGCTATTTCCGCGCTATAGTCTCGGTTACTACCGATCATTGTGTTATTCCCTTTACTGTGAAGAAAGAGTGTAGATTATGCCGCAAGTTGTGTCAAACGAAAATTGCGTAAAAGGAAAGCCAACATATTTTTTAGTGTTAAATTTTAAGGGCTTAGTTTTGAGTTAAACGGACGCGCAAAGGCAAAGGCCGTGTGTAGAAATGCACACGGCCTTTATAATTCCTGGCGATGACCTACTCTCACCCAAAGGACTACCATCGGCCTAAGCGGGCTTAGCTTCTGAGTTCGGAAAGGGATCAGGCGTTTCCCCGCCAGTATAGTCACCAGGAAGATCGTATTATCCCGCACCGGAGTGCGGGTTAAATTCGAATTTCCAAAAAGTATGCAGATGCGAATATGAGCACACAATATAGTCGTTAGTATTTAGTTGATAGTATTTAGTGCCACCACAGGTGGCTTCAAACAGTTATTCACTAATCACTATTTACAATCAACCGTTCAATCAAGGATTGATATGGTCAAGTGGTCGAGCGTTAGTACCGGTTAGCTGAGATAATTTCGTATCTTACACACCCGGCCTATCAACCTGGTAGTCTTCCAGGGCTCTTCACCGTCACCCCGAAGGGTTCAGGATGGAATCCTAATCTTGGAGGGGGCTTCCCACTTAGATGCTTTCAGCGGTTATCCTTTCCCGACTTAGCTACCCGGCGGTGCCCCTAGCGGGACAACCGGTACACCAGCGGTCAGTGCTTCCCAATCCTCTCGTACTAAGGAAACATCTCCTCAAGATTCCTGCGCCCACGGCAGATAGGGACCGACCTGGCTCGCGCCGGTCTGAACCCAGCTCGCGTACCACTTTAATCGGCGAACAGCCGAACCCTTGGGACCGCCTACAGCCCCAGGATGTGATGAGCCGACATCGAGGTGCCAAACCTCCCCGCCGCTATGAACGCTCAGGGGAGATAAGCCTGTTATCCCCGGAGTACCTTTTATCTGTTGAGCGATGGCCCTTCCACACGGAACCACCGGATCACTAAGTCCTGCTTTCGCATCTGCTCGACATATCAGTCTCGCAGTTAAGCACACTTGTACCCTTGTGCTCTAAACGTGATTGCCAACCACGCTGAGTGTACCTTTGAGCTCCTCCGTTATTCTTTCGGAGGAGACCGCCCCAGTCAAACTGCCCACCTAGCACTGTTCTGTGCCCGGATTCACGGGACACAGTTAGGTGACTAACATAGCAAGGGTGGTATTTCAAGGTTGGCTCCACGACGCCCGAAAGCGCCGCATCAAAGCCTCCCACCTATCCTACGCAAGATATGCCAGGCATCAATACCAGGCTACAGTAAAGGTTCACGGGGTCTTTCCGTCTTGCCGCGGGAATGTGGTATCTTCACCACAACTACAATTTCACCGAGTCCGTCCTCGAGACAGTGCTCCAGTCGTTACGCCGTTCATGCACGTCGGAACTTACCCGACAAGGAACTTCGCTACCTTAGGACCGTCATAGTTACGGCCGCCGTTTACCGGGGCTTCATTTAGGAGCTTCACCCCCGAAGGAGTTAACCCATCCACTTAACCTTCCGGCACCGAGCAGGCGTCATTCTCTATACATCCACTTTAAGTGTTAGCAGAGAACTGTGTTTTTGGTAAACAGTCGCCAGAGCCACTTCACTGCGCCCTCA
>CAZMZR010000102.1:0-10897 GCA_964570855.1 uncultured Pirellulales bacterium | reverse complement strand
AGCCCAGCGAGCAATAAGAAAAACCCAGGAAAGAACAATAAAGACATTGGAAATGATAGGTAAGCCACATAAGGTCCAAAACTCATGGAGCAATTATGAAAAATATTGGAAGGAAAGCAAAACATTAAAGAGCTTGATCGAAAAGCATGGTGAAAATTTAGACCAATTCAACGGGCAGTTATTCAAAGGACACTGTCGGGATTTACTAAAAAGTGAAGATATAAACTGGCGAAACGGTTTTAGACTACTGCACCTGGCTGTCTGGGCGGGAATAATGAAAGACTACCAAAAACGCCTTGGAAAAACGGGTTAATTAATTAGCGAATTAGGCACAATCTCCTAATCATGAAACACAAGTCACAAGTTAAGGACAATTTGCGTAAAAACGGGCTTTTTAATTGTTTTTAATTTAATCTCAATTTCTTAATTAGTATTCATATCTTTTGAGATAGTGAGTATGCCTGCGGCTCTCTTGCTAATTACTCAACGGGAATTAAAACCTCGTTTCGCCGCAAAAACCAGAGCTGGTAAGGCGGGTCATATCGCGCGAAAATTGCTTCACCGACAACTTCAAATCCCTTATTCGCGATAAATTTCTCCAGACGAGATTTATTTGCCTCATAACGCTTCCTGCTCCATGTCCCCGAGTACCGAAGAGCAGCTATCTTACGAGGGGGAATTTCCCGCAGAGTGACATTAGGATCCAAAGGTTCGGGAATCGTCTCCATCGAATATTTCGACGGCATCAGAAAGCTAATTATCCACTTTTTATCAGATTCCCGCTGATTCACAGGGGCGGTCATAGGAATCTTTTCGGAACCCGCTCTCTGATTGACCGGAGCCGTCATTGATATGGATTCCTTTCTGCGGTTGTTACCTGAAATGTAATTAAAAAGCCTTCTAAAAGCAATATTTCCGGCATCATCAAAACCAGAGTCCACAATTGTCTCAGCAACAATTTGAGCCTTATACTGCCTTATCTCGAACTTTCCCGAACGCTCAATAACCGTATATTTGGCCTTCTCTATACCCACCGATGCGCATGAGCATAAAACAACCGACGATAGTAATATTACTAAAAAGAGAATTGTCTTAACTTTATTCATACTCAAAAACCAACAAATCTTAATAAAAGTTATCCATCAATATTCCAATATAACATTCTATACGTTTACATTTTTAATTTGCTCGATAAATATAAACTTATAGAATGACATTTTATGATTATTCCAAAGAATCAACAAAAACATATCATTTTAACGTCGATATCTCTTTTGACGATACTATCCGGCATAGTTAGGGCGAATCTTATCAAAGAAAAAGGCAAAGCCGATTATGCACGACCGAGTAATATTTTTTCGGTCGGGGCCGGTGTGATTATTACCAAAGACCCGTATAAGGGAATAGATACCCAAAGTCGGGGGATTCCCTTTTTTTTATACAGAACAAACAAACTCTCAATCTACGGCCCAATGATGAGTTATTCGTTATTCGAAGATGAATACTGGCAAATAAAAGCTCTTGCCAAAGTTCGTTTCGAAGGATACGAACAAGACGACAGCAGTTTCCTGCAAGGTATGGATGACCGTCAATGGACGCTGGAAATGGGGGGTTCATTGTCGAGAATCCTCACTATTGGCAATATAACAACTGATTTGGCCGCTGACATTTTGAACGAACATAAAGGATACGAACTCAGGTTGTATTACAGTTACGATTTTAGAAATATTTTCAAAATTCCGGCTTTGACAGTAACTCCTAACATCGGCCTTGCTTATCGCAGCCGTCAACTAAACGATTATTATTACGGCGTACGTGAATCAGAGGCGATTGCAGGCCGCCCTGCATATAATGTGGGTGATTCGACAGGACTCATGTCCGGCCTGAGAGTAAACTACAAGCTCAGCGAGAAACTAAGCTTAATGAGTTTGATTTCTTTCGAATGGCTGGACGATGAGATCAGGAACAGCCCGATTATTGATGAAGACTATATAGAATCCTTCTTATTAGGAATAACGTACAAATTCTAAGAATAAATGCCGGTTTGGCAGAAAACACCTTTTGATATACAAACTACGAAATTCGAAAAATTTCCGATAATAACAGTGATTTTGATTGCATTAAGACGGTTTTTGGATAAAATAAGCTACGAATGGAATCACGAATATCGAATAATGAATAACCAATTATGAAGTAACGACGGGGCAATGATAAGTCAATCTTAAATCTCAAATCTTAGATTTTAAATTCCAAATGCTCAATATATAATTACACCAAATAACCATTCAAGATAAGGTTGCTACCTTGGGGGAGAAAAAAATGGAAAACAAAGCCAATTTTTGCGTAAGCTCTTTTATGACAAGTAAATATATAGAATATATGGAGTAAGCAATCAAGAAAAGCAAAGCCAATCCGGCTTCGTCTAAGACTTTGCCTTGGTTAAAACAAAGCCAATTTTAAAATAGGTAAATTTACGTAAGCTCTTTGAAATAAAAAGATTATAGGAAAAGGCCGGCATTTTGTCGGGGCAAAAACAAAGCCAATTCAAAGCCAATTTAACCCAAAACAAAGCCAATCAAAGCCAAATTGAGACATGGATTTCCTTTTTGCTTTACAGAATCGTTAATTCCTGTTAGAATAAGGTATTATCGTATTATGGCTCGATCAAAGCGGCGGTCAATACGAGATGTGAAAGAGAGGAGGTTTTAATGTGCACATCTGCTGGCTTAATTTCCACCGAAGTCTATTGCACTTTTAACTGAAAACATATGCGCACCTGAAAAATCGATAACCTTTTTAAAGGAGAGTGAAGATGAACGGCAAAACAATATTTGTATCGGCAATAATGCTTTTCTTTACAATTACCTTCTGTGCCTGCGAATCGGCTTTCGCCGAATATCTTGAAGCGTGGGGTCGAAACAATTACGGCCAACGCAACATTCCGGATGGTAACGACTTTGTCGCTATCGCAACCGGAGCATATCATAACCTCGCCCTAAGGTCCGATGGTTCTTTAATAGCATGGCACTACAATGATTATAGTCTTTGCAATGCACCTGCTGGTAACGATTCTATCAGTATTGCATCGGGAGACCTTCACAACCTCGCACTTAAATCCGATGGCTCACTTGTAGCCTGGGGTTATAACTATTACGGCCAGTGCGACGTTCCGGCCGGTAACGACTTTGTTTACATCGCAGCCGGCTCATACCACAACATTGCCATAAGGTCCGACGGCTCGCTTGCAGCGTGGGGCGGGAATAACCACGGTCAGTGCGACGTACCGGCCGGTAACAAATATATTAAAGCCGCAGCAGGTACGCATCACAGTCTTGCCCTTAAATCCGATGGCACGATAGTCGCATGGGGAAATAATAGCTATGGCCAGTTGGATGTTCCTTCGGGAACTTATATCGCCATCGCGGCCGGTGTATGGCACAGCCTTGCCATCAGGTCGGACGGCTCGCTTGTAGAGTGGGGCAGAAATTCCTATAAAGATATCTTCGGAAGCGGATATTATAAAGTCTCAGCGAGAAACGCATCTGAAACATTTCTTTTCAGGGAGCCTTTCAGCTCTTTCGAATTGCCCGAAGGTAACGATTTTATTGCCATAGCAGCCGGCCCGAACCACAATCTTGCTTTAAGGTCCGATGGCTCGCTTGCAGCATGGGGCTATAACTCGGACGGCCAGTGCGATGTACCCGCCGGTGATGGCTTTGTCACTATTTCGGCCGGCGAATGTCACAATCTCGCTTTGCGCTCCAAGACCTGTACGAATCCAATCATCGGAGACTTGAACGGCGATTGTAAAGTTAATTGCGAGGACATTACTCTAATTATTGAAAACTGGCTGGAATGCAATCTTGAGCCACCGGAATCCTGTTACTAATAGAAATATAAAAGTTAATTCCAGGGCAGCTCATCGACATTTGTTTTGGCAATTTTGGCGGGCCTCGGATGCTTGGGAGTAAAAACGAGCATGTCACTCTGTTTTTCAACGACGGCAAAGCTTTCATCGATTGAACCATCAGGCTTTGTGATATTTTCGAGCGAAAGCCCCAAATGTTTGGCAAGAAACTTGTATGCACCGATTCGCTTGGAGGGGCCGTAATCATGTCCTTCATCGGGAAGGTGCAAGTTTTCGACGTTTGCCTCGGCATCATACAGGCGATATACGTTCTTTATATACGGGAACTCAACATTGGGAGTATTTTTTGTCCAATCTTTACCGTCGGAAATCAGAAGCATCGGCCTGGGCGCAGCTAATGCGGCAATCTCGGCGTTATTGGTCACGTGTGTGCTGCTTTTGTGGACGGGCATGCCGCTTTCGCAATCGCAGCCGCCGAAAAAATGTGCCGAGACCATGACCACCGGAACCGATACCGCGATGCGGTCATCTACGGCGGTCAGAAGGAAACTCTGTGTTCCTCCACCCGATTCACCCGTAACAGCTATGCGTTTTGGATCCACATCATCGAGCGAAAGAAGAAAATCCACTGCCCGAATACTGTTCCAGAGATGCAATTTGAGAACCTTCGGGATTTTATGCTCCCAGCCGTCTTCTTTCCACTCGGCGTATCCTACCATACTGTATGAAAAAACAACGGCACCCATACGGGCCAGAGTTGCGCAGCGTATCTGGTGGTCGGCCCCGAATCTACTCAAAGGACCATGTCCATGCGTACAGAGCACTGCGGCAAACGGCCCTTCTCCTTGTTCCGGCCGATACAAATTGCCGGTAACAAAAACGCCGGGAAGGCTCTCAAACGCCACATTCTCCACGGTATAGCCATCATGTTTGCGTTTGCTGTGAATAATTGGATTGAGCGGGCATTTTTTAGGCAAAGGCGCCAGCTCCGCTCCGCGAAGGATTGCCTCGCGAATGTTTTTAGCCCGCGCTTTCCACTGCTCCGGATTGGAATAGCTTCGGGCAAATTCGGCAAGCTCTTCTTTCGCCGCCTGTTCAGACTGAAAATTTCCCTGTCGAAGCTCGACTTCATCATTATCACCTGCAAAAACAGGGCTGGAGAACAAAAGTATTACCATACTGAAAACTGAAACTTTGGAAATCTTTGAAAATCGATTATTAATTTGAGAGTGTAAAGTTGACATAATCATATCCTGCATTGAGATTGAATTTTTCATCCTGCCATTTTGATGATGCAAAAATAATTGTTGAAGCCTGTCAAGTCAATGTTATTTATTATGATGTTATACTCGTAATTTTTTACCGACATAAGAGCTATTTTTACAACAACTTATATATCAATTACGTATGAATTATTACCTTTTAACTTTACAGATACCTTCGGGTCTATTAGAATGCAGTTTTTAGTATAAAGAATCTCCGGAGAAACGGGGGATTCGATAAGAGACATAATAAAATGGCTGGTAAAATTATTATCAATGCCGAACGGTGTAAGGGCTGCGGCTTGTGTGTAGTTGTTTGCCCTAAAAACAGCATCGTCATATCGAAAAAATCCAACAAGAACGGTTACTTCCCGGCCCAGGTTGCCGGCTCCGACTGCACCGGATGTGCAATGTGTGCAATTATATGTCCGGAGGCGATAATTGAAGTGCTTCGGGATAACACCGGTGAAGTAGAGATAGTTATCGAACCCGGCAAAAAGAACAAGCCGAACCTGATTGAGGAGAAAGCGTGAGCCTCGTTGTAAATTCCACCAACAAAAAAAATATGGCAGCAAAAAATCAGGTTTCCAAAAAGGCCGAGAAAAGGATTTTGATGTGCGGTAATGAAGCCCTTGCCGAAGCGGCTATTATTGCCGGTTGCGATGCCTATTTCGGCTATCCGATTACACCGCAAAACGAAGTTACCGCATACATGTCAAGAAGAATGCCTGAAGAAGGCCGAGTCTTCGTACAAAGCGAAAGCGAGCTGGCCGCAATTAATATGGTTTTCGGGGCCTCGGCCACCGGCAAAAGAGCTATGACAAGCTCCTCCAGTCCCGGGGTGAGTTTGATGCAGGAGGGAATAAGCTATCTGGCCGGTGCGGAACTTCCATCGGTTATAGTTAACGTTATGCGTGGCGGACCGGGCCTGGGTAATATCGCACCTTCACAGGGCGATTACTTCCAGGCAACCCGCGGCGGGGGACACGGTGATTACAGAACAATCGTACTGGGGCCGTCGAGTGTTCAGGAGCTTGTCGATTGTATGCAGTTGGCCTTCGACCTGGCCGATGAGTATCAAATACCTGTTATTGTTCTTGCGGATGGTATCTTAGGCCAGATGATGGAGCCGGTGATACTCAATAAAAAACCGTCCCGCAAGCTTCCACCAAAGGACTGGGCGCTAACCGGCGCTCAAGGCAGACAGCAAAATATTGTCCGCTCGTTATGGCTAAAAGAAGGATCGCTGGAACAGCACAATTATAAACTTCGCGACAGATACGAGCAGATTCAGAAAAACGAAGTGCTCAGTGAACAATATGAAGTTGAGGATGCCGACATCGTAGTGGTTGCATACGGCATAGCAGCGAGAATCGTGCGCGGTGCAGTGACAAAAGCACGAGAAGAAGGAATTAAAGTCGGCTGGATACGCCCTATTACGTTATGGCCGTTCCCGACGGAGCAAATCAGTAAAGCCGCAGATGAATTTCGTATTTTTCTGACCATTGAATTAAGCATGGGCCAAATGATTGATGACGTAAAACTGGCTGTATCCGGAAAATCACCGGTAGTATTCTATGGCCGAGCGGGCGGCGGAGTCCCGGCCGTGGATGAAGTCCTGGACAAAATCAGACAACTAACAATAAAGTAAGGCTTTAAGACTGAATCATGAAAACGGTATTTAAGCGAACGCCAACCCTTAAAGATTGCCCAACGCATTACTGCCCCGGATGTGGTCACGGTATAGCCCACCGGTTGATTGCCGAGGTAATCGATGAGCTGGACATACGCGGCCGCACTATCGGCATAGCCCCGGTAGGATGCGCGGTGCTGGAGTACGATTATATTGACGTCGATATGATCGAGGTCGCTCACGGTAGAGCACCGGCAGTAGCAACCGGTATGAAAAGAACCAATCCCGACAAAATAATTTTTTCCTATCAGGGTGATGGCGACCTGGCAAGCATTGGAGCCGGAGAAATTCTGCACGCCGGGCACCGAGGTGAACAGATAACCGTTATTTTTATCAATAATGCCGTCTATGGAATGACCGGCGGACAAATGGCCCCAACAACTATGATTAACCAGGTGACAGCAACCACACCAAAAGGCCGCTCTGCCGCCGCACAGGGGTATCCGCTCCAGGTTTCGGAACTTTTAGTCACTCTGCCGGGGACAATATATGTTGAACGCTGCGCCCTCAGCAGCTCGACCGCAGTCCGAAATGCAAAAAAGGCTATCAAACACGCTTTCGAGTTGCAGCTTGACGGTGCCGAAGGTATGTCACTGGTCGAAGTTCTTTCACCCTGTCCGACTTATTGGCGAATGAGTCCTGCCGATGCGATGGAATGGATCGAGAAAGAAATGACAAAGGTATTTCCTCTGGGACGATTGAAGGGTTAAGTATGACCACGAACGGTTTTTATGAAGAGGTTATTATCGCCGGCTTCGGAGGACAGGGAATCATGCTGGCCGGCAAGCTGCTGGCTCAAACGGCAATGAATGCGGGCAAAGAAGTCACTTATATGCCTTCCTACGGCGCCGAAGTTCGAGGCGGAACTGCCAATTGTATGGTGGTTATCGCAGAGCGGGAAATCGCATGTCCCGTGGTGGGTAATCCTGATTCGTTGATTGTATTGAACAAAGCTTCACTTAACAAGTTCGGCTCGCGTCTAAAAAAAGGCGGGCTGTTGATAATGAATAGTTCTCTGATTGACAGCGAACCGGAACTGGATGATTCGATTGAGATAATTGCAATTCCCGCCGACGAGATGGCCGTTGAATTAGGTAACAAGAAGGCCGCTAATATGGTGGCCCTCGGCGCCTACCTGCAAAAACGCGGTCAACTGGATACCGAGTTAGCAATACAGGCCCTGCCTGAAACCATCGCCCAAAGATATCATAAAACGCTGCCGGTCAATACTAAGGCATTGAAATGCGGAGCGGAATTTGCGTCCGGCTGCTTACAAAAATAGGAACATATTTCCCCGGTTAACTATTACAAGCTCCTCTCCTTGCACACCACAAAAAACATATCGCGAGTAAGAAGCTCTACTTTGAAAAACCGATCAAAATGCAGAAAATAAAACAAAGAGGCGAAGAACTTAAACATCGACATATAACCGAGGTTCACCTTTCGTATTTTGACGACTTTGAATCCCTTGCCTGAGAATAAATTCCTTATCCTGTCTTCATCGAACACCTGGCAGTGCCCTGTCCTGTGAAAAGTACATCCGCATTCGGGGCATGTCACCATCGCCTTTCTGAAATTCTCATTGTTGATTGTGTTGAATACACCAAAGCCATTCGTCTTCAATATCCTGTTTGCCTCGTTTAGAAACTTATCCAGGTCCGTGTCGCTAAGATGTTCGATTAAATCGGTGGCAAAGCATGTATCGAACGAACCGTCTGCAAACTGAAGATTCGTACAGTCTCCCTGCTGGATTTCCTCGCTTTTCGGCGAAATGTCAATCCCAACGATGCTCTTTTTATCCTTATATTTTTTCCTGAAGCTCCTCATCAAAGCGCCGCTTCCGGCGCCGACATCGAGGGCATTGTCACCTATATAACGTTTTGCCAGTGACAAAGTTACTTCCGAAACGAGATCTCCTTTATAGGGAGGTTTCTGTGTCGTCCAGAATTTATCTTGTTCGGCTCGATTAAACTGTTTCATCAGGACGTACTCCCGTTCTAAATCCGCTAAAGTGAAAAACGGCACCCAGGACAGCCATAAAAACCAAAGCGGAAAATAATATCATCGACATCATAACTGCTTTGGAGGTTTCTACTCCATATATCGGCAACAAGCCCACTAAAGTTGCTTCCCTTACACCAAGATTGGCAATCGATATGGGTACCCTTTGTAAAATATATATAACCGGCCAAAGCCATACGAAAACCGTCAGCGGAACGGTTATATTCACGGCCTTGGCTGCAAACAAATACATTATAACACCACCGATTAAAATGCCGACTGTGGTTATTAACATCATAAGAAGATGGAACTGCCACCCGACAACCTGAAACAAAGCGATTTGTTCGGGAATTTGTCGGGCTTTCTGACGAACACCTGCAGGCAAGGGCCTCAATAAGTAACTGATTGCTTTGATAATCATGCCACCCGTTTTGTTATTTAACAACAACAGGCAAAAAAGAACTATCGCCGCCAACAGGATTCCGCAGAAGACCTGTAACATATAATTATGTTTTGCATTAGTCGATGCAATCGCAACCGGATTAGTCAGGATAAGTGCTCCGAGCCCGAACATCATCATAGTCACTATTGATGTGAATTGGTTGTAAGCCATACTGCTAAATACATTGGTTCCTTTGCCTGTACTTTTTTTCAGGATATACCATTTTACTCCCATACTCAACATTCCGGGCAAAATCATACTATACAAAGAGGCAACAGTACTTGCCCGGAATATCGTGGCAGTATTAAGAACACAACCCTGTCTTTGTAATATAAGCCGCATCTTAATTGATTCAAACCAGTATATCACTACAATTATCGCCCACACACCAATAAGGAATTGCCATCTTGCCGACTTGAGTGCTTCTACGAACTGTTGACGGCCGACATTCCGGAAAACCCATATAAGAAGCGCGGACGTGACTGCGATCCGAATCGAAAGTTTCAACAGTTTCTTACTTGTATCCGTCATCTCGTTGTGCCAAAAGCGACATTATTTATGGATTTTCATCGATAGACTTATTCCTCAACTATTGTGTGGGAATTGTCACCTGACTTTACATAAAGTATATACGTATTTACCACTTGCGGTTCTGCTTATATCTTCAACATATTCGAAATCGACCTTACAGTTTTCGCCCATTAGGATTTTTGTCTTCCTCGAGATATCTTCGACGTCCGATTCGACGGCCTTTACGTTTTCGTTAAGCTGTACTTTTATAAGTACATGGTCAATTTCATCCTGAATTATCTGGAACCTTTTAATCCAGTCCCTGAAGAACATTGCCTGTACGAGAAAATGTGAATGGGCCAGGGAACCGTCCGCTTTTTTGAAATAGCCGAGTGTTCTGCCGATAACCGTCTTCAAAAGCATACTGTTTCTTCCACAGTCGCAACCCCAGCCGCCGGCAACGGCGACGTCACCGATATCGTACCGTATCAAAGGCATGGAATAATTGTGCAATGTAGTGACTACAACCCGGCCTTCCTGATTTTGAACGGCTTCGCCCCGCTCATCCAGTATTTCAATATAGTTCCACCACGGGAAAGTGTGCATCGACCTTTGCTTAGTACACTGGCAGGATACAACGCCGACTTCCCTTGAGCCGTACTGGTTATAAACTTTACAGTTCATATTCGATTCTATTTTTTCTTTGACCTCTTCGGTCAACGGTCCGATCGTGGAGACGACGACTTTCGGCGGATGAAAGTAAAGCTCGTGACAAGCCAGGTAATTCGACAGCTCCAGTGCGGACTCCATATAGGCCCAGTAAGCGATCGGTTTAAATCTGTTGTTCAAATCGATAAGCTGCCGGATTTCCCGTTCGCCGAGCCTGTATGAATTGAAAAATTTCCTGTTATAGAGCAGGTTAATCAGCCTGTCTTTAACCGTCAAATTACCGGCGAGAATGTCCCTGTCGGAGCCCCAGAACTTGATTTCAGGCCGACCGAGGTCTTTTCCAAGAACCATATTGAAATATATCTTGGTTGCTATATTCCAATCGTCGTATTCTTTGTCCTGAATGAATCTAACCGGCTCGCCGGTGCTGCCGCCGGAAGTATTTTCATAAG
>CAZMZR010000101.1:1898-11093 GCA_964570855.1 uncultured Pirellulales bacterium | reverse complement strand
ATACGATGGATAAGCTGGAAAAACTAAAACAAAAGCACAATATTATCGACAGTGTTCGCGGTGTTGGTTTGATGATCGGAGTTCAATTGAACGGCCCCGGCACGGAGATTGTAAATCAATGCTTAGAGAAAGGTTTGCGCATAAACTGCACCCAGGGCACGGTCCTGCGGTTTATGGCGCCGATGATAGCGACCGAAGATCAAATCGACCGGGCCGTTGATATTCTCGATAGTGTTCTATCTGAAACGTAGTTGTAAACGAGGATGAGAGATGAAGGATTTCCTTTCCATAATCGATTGCACGCCGGAATTTCTCAAAGACCTGCTGCGGATAAGTACGAGGCTAAAAAGATTGTACACGTTCGGCGGTAATGATTTGTGCCTTGCCGGAAAGACACTGGCGATGCTCTTCGAGAAGCCGAGCCTTCGAACCCGGATAAGTTTCCAGGTTGCCATGACGGACCTGGGCGGTCACCCGATCTACGTCAAGCCCGAAGATATCGGCGGTATCGGCAAGCGTGAGCCGATCAAAGATATCGCAAGAGTGCTGAGTCGATATGTCGATGGTATCATGGCACGGACCTTTGAGCATAGCACCGTCATCCAGTTGGCCGAATATGCAACTGCGCCGGTAATTAATGCCCTGACAGACTGGTCGCATCCGTGCCAGGCGATGGCTGATGTGCTGACAATGCAGGAGCACTTCGACGATATTAAAGGATTGAAAATTGCATTTATCGGAGACGGCAATAACGTAGCTCGGTCGCTGGCATTTGCATGTGCAAAGCTTGAAATGCAAATGGTCGTTGCCTCACCGGCCGGTTACGAGCTTGACAACGAGACAATCGAAAAGGCAAATCAAATATCTGCCGACTGTATCCGGCAGACGAACGATCCGCACGAGGCTGTTACTAATGCCAACGTTATTTACACCGATACCTGGGTCAGTATGGGACAGGAGCAGGAAAAACAAAAACGCCAGGCGGATTTTGCAGGTTTCCAGGTCAACGCCGATCTGGTTAAATCCGCACCGGACAACGTGAAAATTATGCATTGTCTGCCGGCCTATCGCGGCTTTGAAATCAGCGATGAAGCTGCAGAGTCGCCCAATTCGATTATGTTCGACCAGGCCGAAAACCGCCTGCACTTCCAGCGGGCGCTACTGAAAAAGCTAATGAGTCAAAAATCATGACACGCCACAAAATTATAATTGGTATTACGTGCCAAAATGATAGACGACGAATATCCACCAAACTATATTAAAGAAAATCAAGAAGTTTTCGACAGATTCACATTTGACTTTCTTTTCAAAAGACTCCTGGCAGACGGTTATGATCACGAAGAAGCAAAAGATATCATATTATATAATTGTGCATTGAGTACATTAGTAATGCAAGAGCGGTTGGACAATGAATATTATCTTGAAATATCAGTGAATGATGTAATAGCACCGGATTTGCTGGAATTTCAAAGAGAGATTCTTGACAAGGCCTTAAATAACAGGAATTAGAAGGTTGCAGGGCTAAAAGGTGGATTTGCATATCGTCTTATAATAGAGTATAATAACCGGTAGAAATACAATTTTCGTACTGGTGGGAATTTATGATGAAAAAAGAAAAGCAAATAGAATCACCGCCGCTTGAGATAGTCGAGCCGATAGGCAAACGTGTCCTGATCCGCAAGGACGAGGACAAAAAACAGACCAAAGGCGGCATCCATTTGCCCGACAATATCGAGATACCCACAATAACCGGCCGGATTGTAACAATCTCCGCCGAGATTGAGAACTCGCCGGACATCCCGTTACGCCGGTATGACAAAGTGCTGTTCAATCCCAAAGGCGCTATCCCCGTCGATTTCGAAGGCGACAACAAATTATTCGTAGTAGAAGTGGAAAACGTTGTCGCGGTTTTTAGAAAATCATAAAATTCTGTGAAATATTCAGTCAACGACCTTGATTTATAAATCGATCCTACTACGATATCTGTCTATGAACATACAAAAACAATTCTACTTCATAATCATCGTTTGTGCCGGACTTGCGTTTCTGTTAGCCGCGGTCTTTGGCGCGATTCGTCCAGTTTCTCTGTACGCTCAACCAAGCACAGCATCTTCAACCACCCCTCAGGTCGGGTCCGATCCGTGTGAGATTCCGGTACCTCCGATAGAAACTCCAATGGGCAAATTGCCCGGTGTAGATGAGCTACTCGTGCGCAAGGAAATGCCGGATGTGCTGACGATGGACGACGGCACTAAGGTGACAACACTGGAACAATGGAAAAAAAGACGCGAAGAAATCAAACGCATACTCGAATATTACGCAACCGGGCAGATACCGCCGGCTCCGGGCAATGTCAAGGGCGTCGAAGTCCTCTCGGAGACTTTGGCTCAGGGCGAGATAAAATACCGCTTAGTGCATCTTACCTTCGGGCCGGAAGAAAAACTCAGCCTCAACATCGTTATATTCACACCAAGTGAGGGCGGGCCGTTTCCCGCGATTATCCTGCAGGGCGGCACCCCACCCGGTGCCGTGCCTTTGCCGCGTTTGCCGCAGGGCGGCAACACCAATACTGCAGACGACCCCGTAGAAGGCCCGCTCGGCTATCCATCGGCCCGGAACCTGAGTTTCTCGAACGTGCGTCTGCACGATGCCTCGGAGATTGTAAGAGCCGTTAAGGTCGCACCGGAGAAGCCCGTGCAGGGACTGTCTTTGACAAACCTCACAGGCACCGCAGCCAAGGGCATGAACCTCTGTCATATCCGAGACCTGGTTCTAAAAGATATTAACGTAACCGGATTCAGCGGCCCTCTATTGACGACCGAAGACGTGACCGGCACAGGGCTCGATTAGCTATTCAATCCGGTCGTCCTGCAGGATGTGTGAGCAAACCGATAACGGGTTTCTGTTGTTATAATTTATGTTCTGTACAAACATTTTGCCGATAAAGTACAATGAAATCATAATCAGTAAAAGCCCTCGTGAACTAAGAATAATAATTTCCTGCCGTCTGGTGTTTATGTTAAATTTCTGATATTTTTGTGGGCTGTCTCGGAACTTTTTCGAGATTGCGCCGACTTTATCTGCGGAAGAAAGAATGAAAGACAAGGTTACAAGGGAATTTCAGGAGTTTTGGATCCGAACCGCCGACAAAGTGCGGGCTTATATGTTTTGTGCGTGCCGGAACTGGGCCGATGCCGAAGATCTGGCACAGGATTGCTACCTGCGGGCATTGCGTGCGTGGGGGCAGTTCGACGGCAGGGCGAGCAGACAGGCCTGGCTTTTTGGAATTGCCCGGAGAACGCGCGTTGACTGGTTCCGGCGAAGGAAGCGCGAAGGCGTCGCGCTCAATCCCGAAAATATGGTGCAGTTAAAGAAAGTCGAATCGAAAAAGACGAGCGATAATAAAATCGAGAAGATATGGGAAATCGTAAGAGGTTTGAATTATGAACAGAGTGAGGTAATTCATCTTAGATTTGCAGCGGGATTGGATTATGCCCAGATAGCACATACCCTGGGGATTCCAGCCGGAACCGTAAGGTCGCGATTACACAGAGGATTAAAAGCCATAAAAGAAAATGTGGGAGAATGGGAAAATGGATCGTAACGCAATTGAGAGATTAGCGATAGATTCGGCGGCAGGGCAGTTAAATGAAGATGCCGAAGCTCTTTTGAAGGAATATCTCGCAGAACATTCGGAGGCCAACAAGTGGTTTCTGGATATCAGGGATATTTACGGTAAAACTCAGGCAGCATTCGATGTAAAAACCGCTTTTACAAAACAATCGACGGGAAAAAAACCTTTCCTAAAATTAAACTGGCTGCCGGTCGCACGCTGGGCGGCGGTTGTAATTTTTGCAGCTTTTATCGGAGTGACGGCAGGGCGCTGGTCGAAGTCGCCCACTTTGGAACCAAATCCTCAAAGAATAACAGCCTCACAAGGTCCGGCAACGGAACAGCCGAGCTTCGATTTGGAAAGTATCGGCGAAAGCTTTTGGCGGGAGAAAGCTGTTGCAATGTTAACGTCACCGTCATCCAGGATACAAAAAGATTATGTCACGGGCCCGAAGTTGTGGGAAAAATACAGGCAATTTATAAAGGAGAAAAATTATGAATAATCGCATTAAAAGTCTGGGATTAATCGGATTCTATATTGTTGCGTTTTTTTTCATCGGTTGTATTCCGGAAGACTCGCTTGAATGGTCCGACGACGGTTCGATCGGATTGCTGAGAGTTAACGAGGCGTTGTATTTAGTGGATGGTCAAACCGGCGAGTTGACTGAAATTGCAAAAGAGAACGTACAGGTCTGGCCGGATATTTCCAAAGACGGCAGTTTGATTGCCTACTGCCAAGAACTCGATTGTAACAACCTCTCAGAAGGTCTGAAGCTGTTGCCGCCCGGGCAGGTGAAAATGATACAGTATAATGCCAAACGAATGGGCGAAAACCTTTTAGAATCGGGTTCTCTTGGCATGATTGACAAGTTTCCAGATCCGGAAGATGAGCTTCTCAGACCAGAAGACTACAGGAACTGGGCGATACGATATATGTATGAAAATGCAAATGATGAGCTTTTGAAAATATTAGCAGACGAAGGAATCAAACTGGCTAAGGAAAAGGTTCTGCGTTATTTTCAGGTTGTCGTAGTACCAACGGACAATCCGAGTGATAAACGTATTGTGGCAGCCAATATATTCGGGACCGTGTCAACACAGTTGTCACCCGACAACCGGTATGTGGCATATATTATGCAGACGCAATACGGCCGGGAAGACGATGAAAATTCCCTGTATGTCACATCCCTAAAGGGTGAAAACAAGTCCATGCTCGTAGATCAACGTGTTGCTTTGAATTACGATTGGCGCAAAGATTCGAGGGCTATTGCGTATTTGAATGCAGATACGGATAATTTGGGTAAGGATGACCTCGCTATCGGAACACTCCAGGAGCGAGTTGTCGCTGATGAAGAAAATAATCTTTTAGCCAAACCGATAGAACTGGAAAAGAAAGAAAATGGCTCCGTCGAGATGTACAAATGCACCAGTGACGTTTCATCGATGGCCGGCCTGATTTATTATCCCTGGCTGAAGGTCAGGTACGGATTAGACGGGCGAATATTCTTTTCAACCTGTAGTATGCCTTTGCCTATAAGCAAAAGAGACGAACCCGGCTGGTCGCTGTTCTGTTATGATTCCGTCACCGGTATGGTCACGAACGTGCTGCCGTCGAGCGTATCAAATCATACCAGCCAGGCTATGAATATGCTTCAGTTTGAGTTGTCGCCGGACGGCAAAAAAGTTCTGTTGCCGTTCAAAAACAACAGGCTGATAGATTACGAATTTGGAACAGATAAAGTAGGGATTCCGATTTTTGACGATGAGGGATTCGGCGAGGAAGAAATCTCGACGCTGGTCCCGACCTTCAAGGGCAACAACGAGGTTTCTTTCCTGGTATCCGGCGATAGTCATTTTCTAACCGAATCCCGGAAAGACCCGAACGAGCCCGGTCGCAACGAAATCGTCGTTCTGGACCGAATTGCGCTCAAAGGCCGGATTTTAAGTGAAAACTGGCCCGATGAGATAATGGAGAACCTTGTGGATGAACACAAGTAAAGTACTTCCTAAATAAATCATTTAACAAAGAGACAATCGCCTGCATAGCCGATTGTCTCTTTTGTTTTTATCATACCAATTTTCAAAATCACTTCCGCCGGGGGAATTGTATATAAAAAGAGAATCTTAAATTAAGGCTTTGCACATTTACCTGCCTTCGGTATATAATTTTCAAAGTGTCCATGCGATTTTAGATAATTTTTTAAAGGAAAAGATTTTCATTATCGTATTATGAACGAAAACCATACCGGTTGTTAATATTTTAGGAGATTATCATGACAGAACAACAGGAAGTCCCCGCGGTCCCCCAGGGGCAAACACAAATGCCGCTTAAACCTCATCGCGGCGTTCTCATATTGGTTCTTGGCATACTCGGCATCGCTTGCTGTTTTATTTGCGGCATTATCGCGTGGGTAATGGGAAATGGCGACCTGCGAGAAATGGCCGCCGGCAGGATGGACCCGTCCGGACAGGGATTGACCCAGGCAGGCAAAATATGCGGGATGATTAGTGTTATTCTCCTGATAGTGGGGATAGTCATCCAGATAATCATATTACTTTTAGGAGGTGGGATGATGTTCTTCTCCGCGTCCAGAGGGATGTAATGAACATTGAGTTAATCCAGGTTTCCAGGCGTCCGCCCTGGCCGCTATGGGCTATATTGCTGGTATTTTTTTGGTTGGGTCTTGGTGCTTCGGCAATATGGCTGAGCGATTATCTTGATCACCCGGTGCAACTCTGCCTGGTTAAACGTCTGACCGGATATCCTTGTCCGACATGCGGTTTTACTCGGGGATTATTGTCCTTATTGCATGGGCATGTTATTCAGGCATGGCTGTTCAACCCGCTGTTATATTCAGTATTGGGCTTGTTTTTTATAGCTACCGCGATAAGGGTGATTTTTGCCCGGAGTCTTCGAATAAACCTGACGAGAATAGAACGTTTAACTGCCTGGATTTTAGCTATCGTATTGTTTTTTGCCAACTGGGTGTATGTCATTTTATATGTCCATTGAATTTTGCCTTGATTGCTACGGTAGAAATCGCTTATATTTATAGAAGTTTATATCTCATCGATGCTTTTAAAAAATACAACAAAGAAGTTGTATGTTATGTGAACAGGTTTTATAGTTTTATGAACAATGGATTATGACGGTTAAGAATCAAAATACCTGGTCTGCAAAAGCAAAAAGAACGGTCACCTCCGTGCTGCCGGTTTCAAAAAACCGTAAAGGTCAATGCGTCAATTGCGGGGCGTGTTGTAAATTGCCGAACGTATGTCGCTTTTTAAAGTATGCAGAAGACGGAAAAGAGTATTGCTCCGTTTATCCGGTTCGTCCGTTGAACTGCAGAAAATACCCAAGAACCGAATCGGAATTTATTACAAAAGAAACGTGTGGTTATAACTTCGAGTAAAACTGTCTTAGTACCTGCGGCGTTTTGCAAAGGCAAATACACTACCCAGTACCAGCAATATTCCTGTTGCAGGCTCAGGAACTTCCGGTGAGGTGTCCGAGCTTGGTGAATAGGCAACAGTCTGTGTTTGAGGTTCTGCGCCCGTAGTGCTGCTAAGGCCCCCGGATGAACCAACATTTCCACCGGTAAAAGTCAAACCGCCGCCGCCACCCGACAAGCCGCCGCCGGAGAAGCCGCCCTCAGCCTGCTCGAATACCGCGATAACTATTTTCGGTTTGTTAAGATGAACCACAGTGCTGACTGCCTCCGGATTGCTGACGTCACCCAGCCAATAGACAAACTTGAAACCCGGACTTGGAGTTGCGGTTAGAGTGACTTCCGAATTCAGCGCAAAATGATATATTCCGGAGAGCGGACTTGTTGCACCACCTTTATCGGGAGTCTGCTGGACAAATAGTGATATATCAGAACTCTTGCAATAAGCCGGTGTGAGTACACATCCTAAAACAACGATCAGGATTAGCATCCCCCGCCATCCAACAAATGTCGGACCGCCAACTTTCATCAATCTACCTCCCCTTTTGTGATTCAAAATCACATCTGCAACATCAATGTCCCTCCAGGCAATTACAGCCTTTGTGGTGACTTACATTGATGTTATTATTAAACCAAAAATCGCTGTAAAAGTCAAGTGTTTTCCGGGGTCTTTGACTATTGTTATCACCGGATATAACATAATAACTGTGGATATACGCCGAGGCGGGTTATTATGGGGCGTTTACGCCTGTATGTCGTATAATGGGTATGATTTATTATCAGAGAATTGCCCGCGGACGGCCCCGAATTTTATTGCGATTTGCTGTTTTCCGGCGTGCCTTTGCGCACAAACCTGCTTATATTCCGAATCGCCTGTCTTAAACGCTGCTCGTTTTCCACCAGGGCGATACGCATATAATCCTCGCCTCTTTCGCCGAAAGCCCTGCCCGGGGCGATTGCAACCTCGGCATGTTCCATCAGGTCCATTGCGAAGTCGAGACTGCTCCTGCCTTTGGAATGCTCCTGCGGCACTTTCGCCCACACGAACATCGTAGCGCGCGGCTTTTCCACTTCCCAGCCGATTCTGCGAAGGCCGTCGCAGACCACGTCCCTTCGTGACTGGTACCTTTGGTTCTGCTGGGCTATATACTCTTCGCATTCACGCAGTGCGATGATGCCGGCTATCTGCAGCGGCTGGAATATTCCATAATCGTAATAACCTTTGATGGTCGCCAGGTAATCGATCATATCTTTATTGCCCGCGACAAAACCGACGCGAAAACCCGCCATGCTGTATGGTTTGCTCAACGTAATAAATTCGACGCCGATGTCTTTGGCGCCTCTGACCGAGAGCAGGCTCGGCGCTTTATAATCCTCGAAGCAGGTTTCGCCGTATGCGAAGTCCTGGATCACCGCTACACCGAACTTCTTCGCCAATTCAACGACCGGCTCGAAGAATCCTTCATCGACGGTCATCGCCGTCGGATTGTGCGGGAAATTGAGAATCAGCAGCTTCGGCTTCGGAAAAAGATGTTCGATTACCATCGTAACGTTTTTAATGAATTCCTCATCGTTGCCCAACGGAACCGATACGACGTTTCCGCCGGCAAGCGCTACGCCGTAGTTATGTATCGGAAATGCCGGGTCGGGTACAATCGCGGTATCGCCCGGCCCCATCATCGCCAGGCACAGATGACTGAAACCTTCCTTCGAACCGATACAGGCCAGTATTTCCGTCTCGGGATCGAGCTGCACGTTCCATTTTCGCTCGTATTTTTTTGCTATTTCCCTTCGCAGGTTCGTAATACCCTTTGAAGCGCTGTATCTATGATTGCGTGTGTCGCGAGCCGCTTCACACAGCTTATCGATTACGACTTTTGGGGCGCCGTCGGATGGATTGCCCATGCCCAAATCGATTATATCCGCACCCTGCTGGCGCTTGGACAATTTCAACGCGTTCAATCGCCCGAACAAATAAGGCGGTAATCGGGTTATTCTTTGTGCCGGTTCTATCTTAAAATCTGGCATAATCTTTCCTAACTGAAATACTAATCCTCAAATACCACTGCAGCTTCGCTCAGTAGTATCGGATAGTCTATCTCGAATGCATAAATTTTCAAGTCATTTTGTCCGC
>CAZMZR010000101.1:0-1798 GCA_964570855.1 uncultured Pirellulales bacterium | reverse complement strand
CAGGGCACCCCCTTCAAAGGTGTTTTTGACGGCAACGGATATGTTGTATCGCGTCTGACAATAATAGGCAGGACAAACCTGGGGCTATTTGGCTTGTTGGGAGATGGGGAGATAAGAGCAGAGGTTAGAAACCTCGGAGTTGTGGATGTCAACACAGCCGGTTGGGACTATATCGGTGGTCTCGTGGGGATAAGCGATCGCGCTTCTGTTGTGACGCAATGCTATAGCACTGGTTCCGTCAATGGAAGGGATTATATCGGCGGGCTGATAGGGAAGAACTATGGTAGTGTGACCCAGTGTTACAGTACAGCAGCAGTACTCGGTGCTCCATCCGGCTCTGGTAGCAACGACGGGCTCATAGGTGGATTAGTAGGTGAGAATTCTGGTGCTCTTACCGACTGCTACAGTATCGGTTCAGTCGGATGCTATTCTCCCGAGAATAGCTCCTACTGCGTCGAATCCACGGTTGGCGGATTGGTAGGACGTAACGATGCATATAGGTTCCGAGGTATAGTTGTCAACTGCTTCTGGGACGTAGAGACCTCGGGCCAGCCCTCCAGTGATGGCGGTATAGGCTTAACAACAGCCGAGATGCAAAACGCCGATACGTTTATGGCCTGGGGTACGTGTGGCAATGAGGGAATCTGGACGATTGATGACGGCCGGGACTACCCGAAACTGTGGTGGCAGAATCTACCTGGAGAGCCGATTGCAGTTGGAGCAACACTATCGGACTTCTTGACTGGTGAAGGAACAGAGGATAATCCTTACCTGATCTACACACCGGATGAACTTAACCTGATCGGTTTGTTTCAATGCGATTGGGACAAGCACTACAAACTCATGGCGGACATCGATATGTCAGGTTTTGACGGCAAGGACGGCAAACCATCATTCAATATAATCGCCCCAGGTTATGTGTACGGGTTTGAAGTGATACTTAATTTTCGGGGGACACCTTTTACTGGCATCTTTGACGGCAACGGACACACAATATCAAATTTGACAGTCGAGGCAGACACGTGTGGAGGGATGTTTGGCGGATTGGGAGCCGCAGGCGAGATAAGGGATCTGGGGGTAATGGATGTCAACGTAGTCGGTTCCTACTGTGTCGGCGGACTGGTGGGCTTCAGCGCTTATGGGGCATCTGTAACCCAATGCTACAGTACCGGTGAGGTTAGCGGCAATGGCGATATCGGCGGTCTGGTGGGCATTAACAGTGGCAATATCACAACAAGTTCCAGCACCTGCATGGTTAGTGGAACTGGTTGGAGTATTGGCGGTCTCGTAGGTGAGAATATCGACAGGATTACTACGAGTTACAGCGCCGGTCCGGTCAGTGGAGATAGTGGTGTGGGTGGGTTGGTAGGCTATAATTACCATTTGCGTTCGTCTTTGATCCAATGCTACAGCACCAGTACGGTCAAGGGAGATTATGGTGTGGGCGGGCTGGTAGGCGGAAACGGAGGAGGATCTGTGACCCAGTGTTACAGTACAGGTGCGGTCAGTGGAGATTCAGAAGTCGGCGGGCTGGCAGGATCCAACGTAGGCGCTGCTGTAACTTTCTGCTACAGCACCGGCTCGGTCAGTGGAACAGGTAGCTTTGTCGGCGGTCTCGTAGGTATTAATGCCGAAAGCAACATCAGCAAGAGTTTCTGGGACATCGAAACCAGTGGTCTATCCAATATGTGCGGAGACAATATTGGCGATGATATGGACTGCGATGATAGCTTAGGTAAAACAACAGTTGAAATGCAAGATATCAATACCTACCTCAGTGAGGGCTGGGATTTTGTGG
>CAZMZR010000100.1:0-11249 GCA_964570855.1 uncultured Pirellulales bacterium | reverse complement strand
TCCTATGGCCTTTTCAAACCTGCAAATAAAACCGCCGCCGAACGACTCGCCATAGCCCTGAGCAGAATAGCCAAAAGAAAAAACGATATATTAGCCGATTTGGAATGGCAGACTATCGGGCTGGAAAGGCAAAAAAATTATGCCTTGACCACAGGATTAGCGAAGCTCGAAAAACGGCTACAGGTAAATCTGCAGGCAACCGAGACCAAGAAAACAACGGGGATAATTGCCGGGATTATCTATTCCACAGACAATCCGACTGCAATCGTCGATAACACCGTTGTGCACCGGAACGAGACAATAAACGGAGCGAAAGTCATCAGGATATATAAAGACAAAGTCGAGTTTGAGAAAAACAGCCGGACCTGGACCCAGCAGATACGAGAAGTTCGAGAAGATAACTGGAAATAAAAAGCCGGTCTGCAGATTAACCTTATCATAAACATTGAATTCCTTTCGCCGGACGTTTCGCTATTATTCTTTATATAACGGCTGAAAAGTTGCCCTCCGCGCAATCCGGCCGTACATATCCGGAAAACATATCCTTGGCGCTTACACTTAATCAAAATATAATTCAACAATCGATTGATAGGTCTGCTGCACCACTAACTAAGGATTGAACAATTAAGATATCGAAAGGAGTAACCATGATAAGGACAGTTTTATCGAGTATATTCGTATGCGGTCTTTCTATTTTGACCGGCTGTGCGAACATGCAGGAAACAAATAAAATTAATGGGACCCGGTATCTTGAGACTGAAACCGGTCGGTGGCTGGTTCACGACATCAACCGACCCGCTCCACCGGTGATTACACCCGGCACTCTGAGCATACAAAAGCAGGCCGGCAATGCGCCCTCCGACGCCGTCGTTTTATTCGACGGGACAGACCTGTCGGGATGGACAACCGAAAAGGGTGGACCGGCGAAATGGATTGTACAGAATGGTTATATGCGGGTAGTCAAAAAGGCAGGTAATATTAAAACGAAACAGTCCTTCGGCTCATGCCAGTTGCATATTGAGTTTGCAACTCCATCAAGGACCACAGGAACAAGCCAGGAACGAGGCAACAGCGGAGTATTTTTAATGTCAACCTACGAGGTCCAGGTGCTCGATTCATACGAGAACCGGACATATCCCGACGGCCAGTGCGCTGCGCTGTACGGCAGAGCCGTTCCCCTGGTCAACGCCTGTAAAAAAACGGGCCAATGGCAGTCCTACGATATTATTTTTCATCGTCCGATCTTCAAAAATAACAAAGTTGTAAGAAAAGCAACGTTTACAGTTTTTCATAACGGCGTCCTCGTCCAGGACCACGTCATACTGCAGGGAGGCACCGACTGGATTGACGAACACACGATATCAAATTATTCGCCGCATGCAGACAAACTGCCTTTAATGCTGCAGGACCATGATAACCCGGTGAGGTACCGAAATATCTGGATACGTGAATTAAAAGATTAATACAAAGACGACAGAGAAATTATGTTCAAGAATATCTCCATAATAGGCGATGGTGGAATGGGAACCGTATTAGGTATGCTGTTCTGCGAAAAAAAAATCCCCGTACGAATATGGGGTTACGACCGTCGGCAGTTGAGCCGTATTGCTAAAGACCGAGAGAACAAGAAATTTCTGCCCGGATATAAGCTACCCGAAAAGCTTATCTTCGAATCCGAAGATACCAAAATTATGTCGGGCGCCGACCTTATCGTCTCGGCTGTGCCGTGTCAGTTCACAAGGCCTGTCTGGACGAGACTAAAAAACGAAGTACCGCAAGGTGTGCCTATCGTATCCGTAGCCAAGGGCGTCGAGAACGATACGCTGCTGTGTCCTACTCAAATACTCAAAGAAGTCCTTACTCTGCCGGATAACACCGGGCTGGCAGTTCTGAGCGGCCCCACTATCGCCGATGAGCTGGCCAGAAAGCTACCGGCGACCGCCTGCGCAGCGGCTGTTGACGAAAAATTAGCCGAACATATCCAGCACACTTTCAGTGTCCCCTGGTTTCGCGTCTATACCAATACTGATGTAACCGGTGTTGAGCTGGCAGGCGCAATGAAAAACATTATCGCCATAGCCGCCGGAATTATAGACGGTACCGGAGCCGGAGATAATGCCAAAGCAGCGCTTTTGACCAGAGGCCTGGCCGAGATAACCCGTTTAGGTATCGCCTGTGGAGCAAAACCGGAGACATTCGCAGGTCTGACCGGCCTGGGTGATTTGGTGACAACCTGTATTTCGCCGACAGGCAGAAACCGTTCGTTCGGTGAAAGAATAGGTAAAGGGCAAAACGCCGAGCAGGCCCGGAAGGCCACCGAATCGGTTGTCGAGGGTATTGCGACATGTGAATCCGTCGTCGCCCTTGCCAAACAATATCATGTGGAGGTGCCGATCACAAAGGCCGTCTATGACGTTCTGTTCAAAAACAAGCCCGTCCAAAAAGCAATCGAGGATTTGATGAAACGCCGGCTCAAAGCCGAGTGAATCATTTCTTTACTCAAAAGCCCTGCATTAAAAGAGTCCCATAACCGTTCCGTATCCGAAACCGTCCCGGGAAAACCGAAATTCCGAAGCGATAAATTACAATAAAAGTTTGTCCTATAAGAAAAAACTCATGTACTCCTCAAGTTTTTACCGCTGAAGAACTTTATAGCATACGGTTTTATTTACGTATGAAAACCAATCTTACAAATCGGGATGACAGATTTTATCAGAACAACAACCGGCTCTCAGCAATTCCAGCCTGAACAGATACCTAATATTTCTGTCTGCGTTTGGCTCATCAGGCTTCTGTTTCATATATTTTAGTTGGTGAATGTTACTGACAGTAATCCTGATATAAGATTAGGTATTAGTGGGTGAAATAATTCAGAAAGATGTTTGGCCTTTTGAAAAAAAACACGTATTCCATCGGCATCGATATCTGCAATGACGGTCTCAGGCTGGCTCAGCTCGAAAACAACGGCAAGGGTATAGTTCTGATTGCCGGTGCTACCGAAAAACCGTCCGATGATATCGAACCAGGCAGCAGCACCTGGCAGAGGTGGGCCATCGATACTTTACAAAAACTTATATCGAACAGAGATTTTCAGGGTAAAGAAGTGATAGCTGGAATGCCTACAACCGACGTCTTCATCGACCATATAAAAATGCCAAAGACCGATGAGAGCAAAATACAGGATGCCATATTTTCCAAGATAAAACAGAAGCTTCCGTTTGAGCCGGTTCGAGAGAATACAATGCTCAAGTACATCCCGACAGAACATGACAACATTATGGTAATGGCAACAGAACGTACAATTATTGACAGGCACCTGGCGATTTACGAAAAGGCCGGAGTAGCAATCAAATCCATCGGTGTCTGGCCGATGGCATTAATAAATTGCTATACGACTTTCTTTGGAAGGCGCAAATCAGACCTCAAAGCGATTGTAATGCTTATTTGCATAGAGGCAGATTCCACGAATGTTGTGATTTGCCGTCATAAGAACCTGCTCTTTGCCCGATCAATCCCCATAGGGATTCAGGAGTTTGACGACGAAAAAGCAATAACAGGACTTGTATTTGAATTGACCGCATGCAAACGGCAATTTACCTCAATGCACAAAAATACACAGATAGAACGTTTAATATTCCTTTCGAGCCGGGCCTCAGACAGAAATGCATGTGCAGCAATAGCAAAACAGCTGGAAATGCCTGCACAGATCGGAGATTGCCTGGCGGCGGTGAAAATATCCGGCTCCCTTCGTTTAGAAAGGGACGCTCAATGCGACAATGAGAATCCTGAAAACACGATAGACAGAAGAAATTGTCAGGTCAACTGGGCTGTCGCCTTTGGCATGAGCCTGTCGTAAGAACAGGATTCCAATAAATAGGAGGAATACAAAGAAAATGGTTAATATAAATTTTGTGCCTGATGATTATATCCAAAACAACGAATCACGCAGAACGAACCTGATGTATCTTATACTTCTTGTCGTTGTCATGATGGCATTAGGTGGCTCGTTCATAACCATCAAGATACGTCAGAAAGCCTGTGCTTCCAAGGAAAAGCTCGTAAATTCAAGGATGACCAAGATGCAGGAGGCCATAAAGCAGTTTGACGACCTCCAGGTAAAAAAAAGATCAATGATGAAAACCGCTCTTACAACTGCAGAGCTGCTTGAACCGGTGCCAAGAAGCATCCTATTGGCTTCGCTGACGAATAACTTACCTGCGGGAGTCTCGCTGATAAATCTGAACCTGATTCAGAAGGAACCAAAGCATATATCGCCAAACCAGGCCTCAACAATCAGCAAATACCAGGCGGCACAGGTGGAAAAAAAAGCCGCTCAGGAAAAACTGTCGCCGGAACAATTATTAGAGACACATATAGGAATTGAAGGTATGGCTCCAAGTGACCTTCAAGTGGCTTCCTATATTGAGCGTCTGAGCAACTCGAGCTTACTGGATAACGTTGCACTGGTGGAATCGAAAGAATTCAAAATAGATGATAACACGTTCAGACAATTCAAATTGACGGCAATGCTTCAAAAGAATGTGCATCTTACAAAGGATGATATTGAGACAATCAGAAATAAAGCTGAGAGTTCGGTGTGGAATTTTTAATGCCGGTACGGATTAATCTCAAAACTTCTGATCCCAAACGGCAAAATAAAAAGATGAGGGCATAATCATGACAAGCAGTTTTAGAAAAATCGTGTTTTTCGTTTTATTGGTCGGTGTTTCCGGAGCGGGCTACCAATATATGATTAAGCCGGCAAATAAGCACTTGGCTGAGGCAAAAGGGCGGGTCGAGACAAAACTGGCCCAGTTAGTCAAATTTGAAGAGGCCGCTTCAGCGGCGGAAGATCTCGCCAAACAGCTTGAGAAATTGCAGGAAGCGATTGAATTTTTCGAAAGCAAGCTGCCGCCGACGAGCCAGATTCATGAAGTGCTCGAGCAGGTAACGGTAATAGCGCAAAAAGAAGGCCTTAAGCCGAAGACGATACGAACGCTTATGATAAAAGACAACAGCGGATATGTAGAGCAGCCTCTAAAAATGCAGTTAGAGGGGAATTTCAGTGCGTTTTATTCGTTCCTTTTAGAGCTTGAGAAACTACCGCGTATAACGAAAATTCGCGAGCTTGAACTGGAAAAACAAAAGGGCGACGAGGGACAAATAGCCGCCGATTTTATAGTAAGCATATTTTTCCAGAATCAAACCGGCTAAGAGAACGAGCATCTTATTAATAATATTAATTTAATGGAGCTTAGCTATGTTGCCATTCTTACGAGATTCAAACTCTGGGGATTTACCTGCGGAAACAGCAGCCCGCAATGCTAAGCAAAATGGTAGTGCCCAACCCCCGGAACAGGAGTATTTCACTGTAGCATCTCAGGGAAGAGCAGTCCGCAAGAGTACGACCGTACTCGCCGTACTGTTCATTGTAGGTTTGATGTGCCTTGGATTTATGATTAAAAAGAGCGCACCTAAAGCAGCGATGGCGGCAGATGCACCTACGGCAGATGCACAGATCGAGACGGCCATCGCCCGACTCACAGGAATCAAGTCGGAAATGTTCAACAGTATGGATGAGATAGTCAGCAAATTCTACGAGTTTTCCGATGTCCTTCAGGTACAGGTCGGCGAGCTCGTGAAAAATCCCTTCCAACTCGAACTTTTTTTATCTCAAATGGAATCCCAGGCTCTCACCGGCGAGGAAACCACCGAAATTGACACCGAAGCGTTTTGGCGGGAGCAGATAAAGCAAAAAGCAAAAGATATGCAGCTTGACAGCATCATGCAATCCGACAACGGCAAATGCTGTATGATCAATAATAAAATACTCTATATGGGTGATTCGATCGATGATTATACCGTAGAGCAAATCAACGACAGTTTCATTAAGCTCAAATCAAGAGGAGTGGAGGTAGTATTGTCACTGTCGAAATAGAACTGTTGTCGTTACTAAAAAAAGGAATATGTAACATAACCAAAAAATGGATAACGTTGTGCAGGAAATACTAATCAACTACTTGTGAAATGTCAGAGAAATAATTTTGAGTGAGGTGTGATATGATAGATGTTAAAACAATATTGGCAGATGTGATAGAAAACGGCGCGAGCGATTTACATATCAATGTAGGTATGCCGCCGGTACTGCGAAGAAACACAGAGTTAATCGAGCTGGATTTTCCAGCCATCAGCAACGAAGACGCCAAAGAAATGGTACTGTCCATGGTTGGCCCGGACAAATTCAAAAAAATTGATGAAAATAAGGACCTCGATTTCTCGACAAGCATCGACGACGGACATCGGTTTCGTGTAAACGCTCATTATCAGCGGGACACAATAGCAATTTCGTTCAGAGTAATTCCCAATCAAATTCCCGCAATAGATAATCTGCACCTACCGCCGGTGGTAAAGGAGCTGACGGATCTGCCAAGAGGCCTGGTGCTCATAACCGGTCATACAGGCTCGGGAAAAAGCACGACACTCGCAGCAATGGTAGAACTGATTAACACAAAATACGGAAAACGTATAATCACACTGGAAGACCCTATCGAGTACATGATAGAGAACAAGGAATGTATGGTAGAACAGCGCGAAATCGGCGCCGACTGTCCGAATTTTGCATCGGGACTTAAGCACGTACTGCGACAGGACCCTGACATCATTATGGTCGGCGAAATGCGAGACCTGGAAACCACCGGTTCGACAGTCACCGCTGCAGAAACCGGACATCTTGTCTTTAGCACGCTGCATACTATCAACGCCGCACAGACTATCGAACGTATTATAGATATCTATCCTGCGGCCCAGCAAAACCAGATTCGAACGATGCTGGCCAATACCCTGCAGGCCGTTATCTCACAGACATTATTCAGACGAGTGGACGAACCCGGTATGGTTCCCTGTACAGAGATACTGCTGTGTACCTCGGCCGTGAGGAACTGTATTCGTGAGAACAGAATTTACGAGATACCGAACATTATCGAGACTTCACGCAGGCTGGGTATGCAAAATCTGGACAACAGTATCTCCGAATTGTATTTCCAGGGCTATATAGACAGGGAAGAAGCAATAATGCGGTCGAGCAATCCCGCCAAGATGGAAAAAACACTGTTGCCGGCTGATGAATTCGAAATTGTCCAGCCACCCAGCGGTGTTGTCGTACAATAACTGAAAATAAATTGTAACTTCGGACAACAAACATAAAAAGTTGGAGCATTTAAATATGTTTGAAGAGTCTTTGCGAAATCAAAAAGGTGCAACTGCGATAGCAGAAAATCACCGCCAGGGCCGTACGTCGAGCGAACAAAACCTGCTGAACGGAGAGCCTTCTTCACCGTTGAGGCAGTCGTCGGTTCAAAACAAACGGCACAGCAAGAAATGGGAAAACCTTAAAGGCTTCAGGCTCGAATTCGGACCGAGCAGAAAGGATATCCTGAATTTTACGAACCAACTGGCTGTCATGGTCCGAGCGGGAATAAGCATTCAGGATGCGCTTGAGTCTATAGCCGAACAAAATGACAATAAGAAGTTCAGACAAATCATTATGGATTTGAAAAACAGAATCGAAGCGGGGCAAAGCTTCTCGCAAGCGCTTGCGGAGCATTCGCATGTATTCACCGATCTCTATATCAATATGGTAGCGGCGGCGGAAATCAGCGGCTCTTTGAGCGGAATGCTGCAAAAACTGGTGGAGTATCTGGATGGTGAAGCCGAAACCCGCTCACAGGTCAAAGGAGCTATGGTATATCCGATTATCATAGCCGTAATGGCGGTAGTAGTTACTGTTTTCCTCCTGTGTTTCGTCCTGCCGCGTTTTATCGCCATTTTTGCCGGCAAGGAACATTTGCTGCCCACTCCGACTAAAATATTAATGGCCAGCAGTGCATTTTTACGAGGTTACTGGTATTTCATTATACCGGCCATCGGCGCCGCATTATGGGGATTCTGGTATTTTACAGGAACTACAGTCGGCAGACTGTGGTGGGACAAAACAAAATTAACCATGCCCTTGATTAAGACATTATGCCGGAGCCTTTATATCACAAGGTCTCTGCACACTATGGGAGTATTGACAAGGGCGGGCGTGCCGATACTGAATACCATATCGATAACAGCCCAGATATCAGGCAACGTATTATTTAAAAATATGTGGCTTGGCGTTTACGAAGAGGTCCGTCAGGGCAAAAAGATTGCGTCCAGCCTCAACCAGTATAATCTTATGCCGAATAACGTCGTTCAAATGATAAGAAGCGGCGAAGATTCCGGAACGATGAGTGATGTACTCAAAGATGTTTCCGATTTTTATGCAAGGGAGTTGAAAACTGTTATCAAGACGGTGACATCGATGATAGAGCCTATAATGATTGTCGCGATGGGTCTTGTGGTCGGCTTTATTGCCATGAGTATAATTCTGCCGATATTCAGGATGTCCAGCGTCGTTATGGGCAAGTAAATAGTTAATAAAATTCCGAAGGTAAAACCTTCGGGTCAAGATCGGGGGAACGAGATGGGAAATACAAAATACAAAAGTGGTTTCTCACTCATTGAAGTATTAATCGCAATACTGCTTATAGGGCTTGCAATAGTATCTCTGGTTGCAGCCAACAGCGCATTTACCATGGCCAACGGCGCCGGAACGGACCTGTCAACCGCCGAGTTCCTTTTCGAACAGATAAGAGAGCTTACCACCCCGCTGCCCGTGAGCGACCCGGACAGTACCGGCTGGAGTCACTTCGGAGCCGAAACGGGAGAAACATTCGCCGACTACGATGACCTGGACGACTTTGACGGTGCAAGTTTTTCTCCGCCGATTAGCGCTCATAGAGACATCCTCAACATTTTTAACGCATACAGTCAGCAGATTGCGGTTGAAAATGTCAATGCCTCCGACTTTGAACAGGTCGAAAGCGACTGCAGCACTAATTTTGTCCGAGTCACCGTTAAAATTTTTCTGAACTCCAGGGAAATCACCTCGGCAAGCTGGCTCCGGGCACGATATTAAAAGAACAATTATATGAAAAATACAAAAAACAAAATCAGTTCGGCCCGCAGTCGCAAGATACGAGGTACCTGCGGCAGACACAGGGACTTGGTCGCAAGAGTCCCCGGAGCGGACTTCCGCCCGGCGCAACGCAATCGCAAAATACGAGGTAGCTGCGACAATCCCGGGGCCGCCACAGCAAGGCACCTCTGGACAGATACAAAACACCGAGCCGGCTTTACCATCGTGGAACTGCTGATCGCCCTGTCTATATCGGCTATGCTGCTTGCGGCAATCGCCGCCGCCTTTAATGGCTCAATTATAAATTATCAGGAAAACGAGAAAATATTCAGGACAATCAACAGCGCCAGGCAGGCAATGTACAGGATAACAACTCAGCTCAGGACCGCCGACGCCGTTGACCCATGCACGCCGGACAACCAATGCTCGATGTTTACCGCCGACGGAGACGACATCACATATTCATACAACAGCACCGACGGCAAACTCTATCTGATAACAAATGACGATACAACAGACAGCGACTATGTCCTTTGCGACAATGTTGCTGCAATGACTTTCACCAAAGAAAGTGAAGTTGTAGAAATGCAGCCGCAAGTCAAAAGTGTCCAGATTTCCATGACGGTCGTAAGCGGCGATTTACAGCGGTCTATTTCATCGGCCGCAGTTATAAGAAGAAATCTAAACTAACTATTATTACTCGGTGCAATCTGCCGACTCAAAACTAAAAACTCATAACTGCCTATTCTTTTGTCGGCCAATCCAGTCCCTTTACGCCGTGAACCGTCAAATTCGCATCCGGCAGCTCATCCCGCGCCGGCCGAATCTCCTTGGCCTGCAGCATCCGGACCTGGCCGTCAACGAAAAGAAAATTCCGCGAACCTTCCCAGCACCACCAGCCGTTATCGTTGTCTATCGGCGAATGATTGCTCAGCCATTCGCCTATGAGTATCTTTCCCGATGGGTTAGTGACATCCATAGACCGCTGCCGAACCGAAGACTGCGGATTCTTGTACGTATCTTCGGAACTGCTCATGGCATCTATCTGTTCGGGGCTGTGATAGAAAGTCATCGAGTACGAATAGCTCGTGGATTCGTATTTTTCAGCGGCGGTACGATCCTGCGGGCAAAACAGGACCGATGGATTGTTCGCATCGATATTGCCGCCCAGATACGGCTCGACAAAAGACCGCCAGCCCCGGCCCATCCAAAGCCAGTAACCTTGCGGCAGAGGGTCCTCGGCACAGGGAAAAATATGGTCGTTCGCATTGAGATACAGATTCATTGCAATATCAATTTGCTTTATATTGTGAGTGCATTTTAGACGCATCGCCATTGACTTGACCTTGCCCAGCGACGGCATAAGTATCGACAGCAGGCTGGTAATAATAGCAATAACAACAAGCAGCTCTACCAGGCTGAATCCATCCGGATTTCGCCTTGTTAATGCTTTTAATAAAACGGCTTTTTTTGTTGAACTCTTATCCATTTTTCAATATTGAAAATGTCGCCGAATTCCTCTCTCTCATGAATCGACTTTTGTAGGCATGATAACAATCCAACAGAGATATGTCAATCAATACAAAGCCATGAAATAGAATCGCTACCAGATAGCATGTAAGGACTGCTCTGAGCGCAAGTCGAATGGGCGGCTATCTCTAATGTCATTCCTGTGCAGTTTGTCCTGAGCATGGTCGAAGGAACAGGAATCCAGAATATTTAGCCACAGAGAAGTTAAACCTGTCCCGCCGAAGTTTAATAAACGTGGATAATCGATAATCAATTGAAAGGCGGTAAGGGCGGGTTTGGTGCCTCGCCGGCCGGCTCGTCGATGGTTTTCACCTATGGCACAAGCTGCTTGGAATTCACCAGAATGCTTCGGGGCACCGGATACCACTGGGCAATTATTTATTCTTCTTTTCTTTTTTCAATCTTCGTTTTTCCTTTGGATTAAGCTGGGCCTTTTTCTGTTGTTCTCTTTTGCCTTTATCTTTTTTTCCACTGTCGCCCATATCTGTTTCTCCTTTTTAAGACTCGGTAATAACAATGATAACACAGTCTATATAACAAGTTCCCGTTGCTTCTTCAATATTTACTTGTCCTCCGTAGCTTCATGCGAAGGAGGATCCAATCTTTTGCGTTGCAATTATACGAATCTGCTATATTAATTCAAGTATTTGCTTTGGCGGCAAGAATGAGTTTTGTGAATAGTCGTTAGTGAATAGTATTTAGATTAAAGAAATATGAC
>CAZMZR010000099.1:0-11531 GCA_964570855.1 uncultured Pirellulales bacterium | reverse complement strand
GTGCATGAAAATCGGCCGAAATAAAGAGCCGCTCTTTTCGTATGAATAGCCCAGGCCCACGCCGAGCACGTAAAGCGCCGGCCAATGCGAGATATCTACGTGCATCATTACGAACAAACCGGAGCTCATCGCTATCGACAACCATGCTGCGTATTTTACATTCAGAATCGAACGTATCGCCGTCTGGAAAAGACCTCGAAACAACAGCTCCTCGAGAAAAGGCACTACAACGACGGCGACAATTGCGACAAATATTCGCGGCAGCAACTGGGGATATTCGCTTATTGTTTCGAGCTCCTCATGCTGTTGCATTTGATATTCAGCACCGTAGAAAAATCGTCCGAAATACATTGTTACCGTAATTGCTATCATCATAAGCGGCCAGATGGCAAGCAGATTGATAAAAGCAATGGGAAAATCTTTATAGATGGTTTTGAAATTTAATCCGAATCCCTTCAAACCTCGTACAAAGAAGGGCCTGACCAAAATGATAATAACTCCTACAATTATCAGCCCGCTGATACAAAAAATAAGATTGTTAAGAACAACGCTGTACCAACCCTGTAAATCACCGAAAATCATCACAGTGATCCAGCTTCCCATTCCAACCAGCAGGTACGATGCAAAAAAAACAACAAAGGGCAAATAAAGAGGCATATTATTTCGTCTTGGCACGGAATTTTCCAGGGCCTTTGTTCCAAGGGATGTTTTCAGTAACCACCCGGCAAACAGGAAAAAACCCGCCAGACAAATGTAAAAATCTGCTGAAACCGCAGAGACTAAGAATTCTTTGATAATTTCAAGAACATTCATAGATATATCTTTTCACGAGCTTGAAAATAAATCATTCTTGTATTACATTATTTGTTTCTTTTCAAGGGAAATAGATTATGGATATATTTCGTATCGAAGGACCGGTCCAGCTTTCCGGCAGTGTCAGGATAAACGGTTCAAAGAACGCCGCCCTGCCGATTATGGCGGCAACCATTTTGGCGCCCGGCAAATCAACCCTCCGGCGTGTGCCCCATCTTTCCGATGTCTCCGTGTGCGGCGAGCTGCTCGGCCGGTTAGGCTGCAAACTCAGCCGTAATCCGGACGATGATTTGTGCATAGACTCGACGGTGATTGATAATCCGGTGGGTGAGTATGAGGTTGTCCGCAGGATGCGCGCCGGCATTTGCATACTCGGCCCGTTACTCGCCCGTTACGGCAGAGCGGAAGTATCGATGCCCGGAGGATGTGCTATCGGCGACAGGCCCGTAAATCTCCATCTTAAAGGTCTTGAGGCCCTCGGCGCACAAATCCATCTTAAAAACGGCTATATTATCGCCGAGACGCCGAACGGTTTGAAAGGCAAAGAGATTTTCATGGGAGGTCCTTTCGGCTCGACTGTACTCGGCACAGCAAATGTGCTGATGGCGGCGAGTCTCGCAAAAGGTCGAACTATTATCGAATCGGCCGCCTGCGAGCCGGAAATCACGGACTTGGCCAATTGTCTGAATAAAATGGGGGCAAAAATAGAGGGAATCGGCTCACCCAGATTGACTATCGAGGGAGTGAAGCAACTGCATCCCGTTGAGTTCGAGGTGATTCCGGACAGAATCGAAGCCGGTACTTTTATGGTCGCCGCTGCGATTACTTCGAGCCAACTGAAACTGGAAAACTGCCGGCTCACAGATATGATGGCCGTTGTCGATAAATTAAGAAATATCGGCGTCACAATTGATGCACTGGGTGACGGCTGTGTAGTCGCCCGATGTGGCACGATAAAACCCGCCGATGTTACAACTCAACCATATCCGGGTTTTCCCACCGATCTGCAGGCCCAGTTTATGGCCCTGCTTTCACTTGCAGAGGGCAACAGTATAATAACTGAAAAGATTTTTCCCGACAGGTTTATGCACGTCGCGGAACTGACTCGAATGGCGGCGAACCTTCGCAAAGAGGGATTAGTAGTAATCGTAGCCGGTGTCAGGAAGCTCATAGCCGCCCCGGTAATGGCATCGGACCTTCGGGCTTCGGCGGCGCTTGTTCTGGCCGGCCTGGCCGCCGAAGGCACAACAATCATCAACAGAGTTTATCATATCGACCGGGGATACGAAAGAATCGAAGAAAGACTTAATCCCCTCGGAGCAAAAATCATCCGGGAGAATGACTAAATCAAATATACCTTAATGAACATAAAGCGAGCCGGCTTTCAACCAATCATCGTGGGACGCTGTCGCTCGCCCGCTTTCTTGTAATGCTCAAGGGCGCTTTCACGACTATCAATATCTTCTTCAGTGAACAAGAGACTTGTTTGGCCGACGAGTATCTGGTCACCTTCTTTTAAAACCGTCGGGTCGGTCATTTTGCGATTATTGATGAACACGCCGTGTTTGCTGTCCATGTCTTCAGCACGGTGCTCGTTCGTATCCTGGAGATATCGTATCCGAAGATGCTTTCGAGAGACCATATCATCCAGTATCTGCATCGGCAGGGCCTCGGCCCTTCCAATCACATTTGTACGCCTGCCAAGCGGCAGGTATCGGCCTTTCTGGTCTCCGGATGTTATTATTATAGACGCCATTGTAATTCCTTATGACAAATACCTGCGGATGCATATACATTGGTCAATCAACAATCGCATTCATACCAATCTACTCTATCAATATAGTATCCGTAATTAAGAATACAGTCAATTTTTTTTGAATTTATCAATTTTTACCATTTTGCAAACGTCTTTCTTAGTACATTGCTACTAAAATAGTCTGAATTGACAATAATAGCTGCTTATGGGCGATACTATTGAAAAAAATGACAAAGAGACGGACGGCAAAAACGCCCGCCCCACTCGTAACTTCAACGATTCACCCCAAAAATCGATCGGACAAATAGGGCCCTATAGACTGCTCAGTATTCTTGGTGAAGGTGGTTTTTCCATCGTTTACTTAGCTGTTCAGGATAAACCAGTCAAACGCCGGGTGGCACTAAAAGTCATTAAACCCGGAATGGATACAAAACAGGTTATCGCCCGTTTTGAAGCCGAGCGTCAGGCATTAGCTCTGCTGGACCACCCGAATATCGCCCCGGTATTCGATGCCGGAACAACCGAAGCGGGTTTGCCGTATTTCGTAATGGAAAATATTAAGGGCATTCCCATCACGGAGCATTGTGACCGGCAAAAACTGACCATTGAAGAGAGACTTGAGCTTTTTCTGCAGGTATGCGAAGCCGTCCAATATGCTCACCAGAAAGGTATTATTCACCGTGATTTAAAACCATCGAATATTCTGGTATCACTCGGAGACCGGAAAGCTGCCCCAAAGATTATAGATTTCGGAGTAGCTAAGGCTATCACGCAATCTTTAACCGAACGGACACTATACACCGAACAGGGCCAGTTTATCGGCACGCCGGAGTACATGAGCCCCGAGCAGGCGGAGATGGGCGCCCAGGACATTGATACTCGTTCAGATGTTTACTCGCTGGGTGTGCTGCTTTACGAGCTGCTTGCAGGCACTTTACCGTTTGAGACCGAAACACTTCGTGAAGGCGGCATCGACCACATCCGCCAGGTTATTCGCGACCAGGAACCAAAGAGACCGGGTACTTGTCTGACGAATCTGGGCAAAGGAGCCCGGAAGATTGCCGCTGACCGCAGCACCAACATATCGAATCTGTCCAGACGTTTGAACAGAGAACTCGAATGGATCCCTTTGATGGCGCTGCGCAAAGACCGTACCCGCCGCTACCGGTCCGCTTCGGAGCTTGCAGATGATATTCGAAATTATTTGGACGGCGTTCCTTTAATCGCAGGCCCGGAATCAACGGCATATCGATTTAGAAAATTCATACACCGGAACCAGGCCCTGGTTACCGGTATCGCAGCGGTATTAGTCGTACTTATTGCAGGCATCATTTTTTCAACACTTTTTGCCGTCAAAGCCGCTCGTGCCCGCTACGAGGAACACCTCGCCCGAAACGAAGTTGAGCGTCAAATGAAAATCTCTAAAACTGTGAGCGACTTCCTGCGCAACGACCTTCTCGCATCGGTGGACCCGTACGTTACCCAGGGCCGGGAAGTCACCGTGCGTTCTTTCCTCGACGCAGCAGCGGAAAAACTCGAGGGTAAATTCGAGAATGAACCTCTCGTCGAGGCATCGATTCGTTACACTTTAGGGAACACATACCGCAACATCGGCGACTTTAGCCCCGCTCAGGAACACCTTGAGCGTGCTTACCGGATTCAGAGTGAACAACTCGGCAGGGAAAACCCCGAAACACTCAGCACAATGGAAGCCCTTGCCGGGGTTTACTGGAGACAGGCTCGATATGACAAAGCGGAGGAGCTTTTCAATAAAACCGTGGAAGGCAGAAAAAAAATACTGGGACCGGAAGACCCGAACACACTATATTCAATGAATGGCCTGGCCGTGCTTTACTTTTCTCAGGGCAGGTACCGGGAAGCTAATTCGCTATATGAAGATATGCTTGAAATCAGCAGTACGGTATTAGGTGAAGAGGATGTCACTACGATACTGTTCAGGGGCAACCTTGCCACGGTTTATCGATTTCTGGGGCTTTATCAACAATCCGAAAACATGTACCTCAAAGCTATCGAACAGGCCCAGCGGGTATTCGGCGACGAACATCCGGACACATTATACTCGATTAACGGTCTTGGAATGCTTTATCTGGCAGAAGGTCGCTACACAGAGGCGGAAGGTAAATTACTTGAAGCATATGAGTACGAGTGCATAGTTCTGGGCCGGGAGCATACGGAGACGTTAAATTCAATGAACGGCTTAGGAATGGTTTACATAGCACAAGGCAGATACGATGATGCAAACGACATATTAAACGATGCGTATAACCTTAGCCGCTCAGCACTAAGTGAAGGGCATCCTACTACACTTACTACCATGAATTGTCTGGCCATACTGTATAAAGAGGTTGGACGAAATAACGAATCCGAGTCGATGTTCCTGGTTACACTCGAAGGACGAAAATACGTTCTGGGCGATGAACATCCCGATACGCTCGAGACAATGCACAACATGGCCGGGCTGTATATTGCTACAGGTCGGTACGATGATGCGGAAAAACTTCTAATCGAGACTATCGAAAGCAGAAGCAGAGTACTTGGAGAAAGACATCCGAACACACTGGAGTCGATCAATGCTCTGATTGCACTTTATGAATTCCTGGGTAAACAGGAACAGGCAGAAAAGTGGAAAGAAAAGTTACAATCAAGCATCAACATGTGAATGTCAAATTAGGTTTTGAAATATAACTCATCAATTCAATTACAAGGCAATAGCAAAAAAATATTTTTTATTTGACATACGTCGGAGCCCCTGATAATTGTACCTTTGCTCTTTGAAAATAAGATAGTCTAACTACCGGTCCTGATACTTTTATTTCGGGATATTCAAACGGGAACGCGGTTAAAATCCGCGGCGGTCGCGCCGCTGTAAGCGTCTGTTCCGATCATTGAACCGGAAATCCAAAGGACATTTTACAAATTTCCAGGCGTAATAAAAACGTTTTGGAATTAATCCACTGTCCACTCGCCAAGTAAATTTGGCGCGGATGGGAAGGAGTCTTGAGGTAAGATGCGAGCCAGAAAACCTGCCTGTAGTTGGTAACACACTCACAGAAGTTCCATTTTGTTATATCTGCAAAATGGAACGTTAGAGTTCCCGCGAACTTGGAACGCAAGTGTGGCTTTCCAGCCTGATATCAGGTCGTTAACTATTTTTTAACATGGATTGACATTACAAAAACCGCCGTTTCCTTCATGGGAACGGCGGTTTTTTTATTGATATGCCCTCGCGTAAAGGGCCGGATCAAATGAAAGGAGGTCAGGAAAAATAATACTATAACCGTGTGTGTCAAAGAAAATGATGAAGAACATAGAGAAATCTTAAAAGAGCAAAGAAACATTATAAACGGAGGTGAGCAAATTATGATATTAGAAAGATTCATTAATTCAGGGCATTGGATTTGTATTATTGTTGTTTTCACAATCGCCGGTACGTCAAACGCAGAGATAGCCACATTTGACGATTTAGTTCTGTCACCAGAATCCTACTGGAACGGCTCGGACGAATCGGGCGGCTTTACCAGTGGCGGCATATACTTTAACAACAACTATGACCCCGTCTGGTTTTCTTGGGACGGTTTTGCATATTCGAACATCACTGATACGACAACATCGGGATTTGCAGCCCAGTACAATGCCATTACAGGAGCAGGCCAGGGAGGTTCGCCCAATTATGTCGTTTGTTTTGTCGGCTGGAGTTCACTGCCAACTATGATACTGAACACGCCCGGAATTGTCGATGGTCTGTACGTAACAAACAGCAACTACGCATATTACTCCATGCTTTACGGAGATGCCTTCGCCAAAAAGTTCGGCGGCGAGACCGGCGGCGACCGGGACTGGTTCATGCTGACTATTAAAGGCAGGGATGCCAACGGCGTCACGACCGGAACCGCCGATTTTTACCTGGCAGATTACAGCTTTGAGAACAGCATCGACGATTACATTGTCGATACGTGGCAGTATGTTGATCTAAGTTCATTGGGTATTGTCAAAAGTATTGAGTTCGCCTTAAGTTCCAGTGACACCGGTGATATGGGTATGAATACACCGGCTTCCATTGCCATCGATACCATCGTATGCAGGCCGACAAATACACAGGCCGGGCCTTATACCGAAGAAGGAATCAGCGGATACATAGATCCCAACGACGGCCGGCGAGACGCCGAACCGGACGAGCCTAACGCGATCGTTAACCCGATATTCCGGGGCTGGGCCGCAGAGGTGGTTGACTACCATCAAACTGCCGGCGTTGACCCGCAATGGTCTGATCCAAACAAGGCACTTGGGCCGGTTACGGGAAACTCTTATGACATTTTCAGTCTTGGCGAGCTTAGCAGAGAGCAAATTAATCAAGGCGAATCTCAGGGATGGATAACTGTTACTTTCGACGAATCTGTTCGTAACGTCAAAGGATATGATTTTGCGGTCTTTGAGAATGGTTTAATATCAAGTCAATATGATCCGGGCAAGGGAATTATTTCCGGAGAATTGTTTGCCGAGCTCGCTTATGTAGAGGTCTCTTCCAACGGAGAAGATTTTACAAGGTTTCCGTCAGTGTCTTTAACAGAACAATCCGGAAATATGTGGAGCACAACCGAAATAAGCAAGGTCTATAATCTTGCCGGTAAGCACCCCAATGCCAACGGCATCTGCACCGGCACGCCTTTCGATTTGAGTGAAATTACAAATAATTCCGATGTTATCTCCGGTCTCGTTGATATAAACGATATCAGATATGTAAGAATAGTCGATATTCCCGGTAGCGGAGACTTTTACGATGAGGCCTTAATGCACATCGATCCTGACACCTGGCCCGCCTGGGATTTTTATTCGAACAATCATCCGATTTTTGACGCATGGCAGACATACGGTTCCGGGGGATTCGATTTAGAAGCGATAGGTATCCTCGAAGAACAGGAATATTCCGCGGATATTAATCTGGACGGCATAGTGGACCAGTCCGATTTGGATATGCTCGAGTCGGCCTGGAATACTCACTTCGGCCAGCCCGGCTGGATAGGCAGATGCGACCTGGCCGAGCCGAAAGACCTGTTCATTGACGATTCCGATCTTGAAGTATTGAACGCTCAATGGCTTCAAACAGAACAATGGCGTTATTAAAAAAGTCTGGTTTGACTGAATTATATGCGTAAACAAACAGAAAAAGCTTTTAGCCTGATCGAGTTGTTGCTGGTAATTTCGATAATAACTCTGCTGCTGGCCATCATTATGCCGGCCCTGGCGGCGGCAAGGTCCGGGAGCCGGGCTCTGGTATGCAGGTCGAATCTTCGACAGATTCTGCTATCGAATATCGGCTATACTACCGACAATGACGGTTTCTATATCCCGGCCGCCAGTGACATGTGGGATAACGCCGGATTGCATCGCTGGCACGGTGTACGAGAGACTCTTGACGGTCCGTTCGACCCGCTAAAGGGACCGCTGGTGGGATATCTGGCCGATGGTCGGGTAAAAGAATGCCCGGAAAAAGTGGACTTTATGAAAAACCAAAACTGGGACACGAATTTCGAACAGGGCTGCGGCGGCTATGGCTACAACATGAGTTATATCGGCAGTCGGCTTTGGCAAAATGGTATCAACAGCCTGCAGGCATGGAAAGATGCGTATGCCACAACGACCCGTGTAACAGAGATTGCCGCACCGAGCCGGACTTTAATGTTCACGGATACCGCGATGGCAAATGACAATATATACCTGATAGAATATTCTTTTGCCGAGCCGCCTTTTACCGTTTACAACGGCAAGACCATAACCGGCTTTTACATGTCACCATCGATTCATTTCCGACACAGGAACCATGCAAATACAGGCTGGGCCGACGGCCACACCGGCCAATCACGGATAGCAAACTCGTGCCTGAAGAACATTTACGGAATCGATTCGGCCGATATGAAATTAGGCTGGTTCGAGCCGGTTAATAACACACAATTTGATTTGGAATAGAAACATAATAATTAAAAAAGACAGCCGGCAATAAAAAAGGGCCTATACTAATAATATAGGCCCTGTATTTTTCCAAGCTTATGTTTCAACCATAAACTACTAAAAACAGCTTAATCATCCAGAGGAGTATAAAGCCAAATATCATCGATGAAAACCATTCCTGTGCCGCCGATTGTACCGGTCCTGTCGAAACCAATAGTTAACGTCGTGACATTATTCAGATTAATGCCCAAAGAAGCCAAATCAACGGAAAATTCCTGCCATTGCGCCAGCGTCAGGTCTCCGTCGAAGTTGCTCCTGGCGCCGTTAACCTTAACGTACATCTGCTCTGCGGAATTATTAGGATCACCGTAAACCCACATTACCAACGTCTCAGGAGTACCTACCGACCAGTCATTACCAACAGGCAGTTCACCCGGATTAACAGTAACCTCTGAATAACTCGCCGTGGTATTATCATATAACACCGGCGCCGATTGCTCGCTTCCATGAACAATTGTCATCTCTACAAAGTGTTCATCGTCGGCAAAAACCGGTTCGGGATAACCCATTGTCGAGCCATTTGTTGACGGATTATCGTACCCGTCAATCCACGTTAAAAATATCCTATTACTGCCCTCTTCTCCGACATTGAGGTCGTTGTAAGATTCGAAATCATCGACAACAATATACTCTGTCGTCGAGAAACTCCATGTATCGCCCTGCCATACCGGCACAGCTTCGTTGTCATTTACTTCATCGATTCGCCAGTAGTAGGTGCTTCCCAGATCAAGAGACAAGGGACCGTAGCCAATCTGGTCAGTGGTCAGAATAAAAGACGTTCCACCCGTAACAGCCTGCTGATCCGCACTGAAGTACACGTCGTGCTCATCCGCCTCTCTGCCGGCCATCCAGCCAAGAACTACATCAATTGCGACATCAGTTTCCTGATTATCCGGGGATGGATATCTTGCATGGACGGGTACTTGCATGAAGCGAACTTCGCTTAAACCGAACTGAGTCAAGAAACCATTGCTCCAGTTACTGGTAGCGGTAATTCTGACATATTGCGCCACCACACCACCAAAAGGAACAACGCTGTTGTAAGTATAGTCATCTGAACCGGTCGCCGAAGCAAATTCGGAGATACTACCGATTGGATTCCAGTCAGTCCTATCGGTCGAATACTCGACGGTAACATTCTTTAGACCATACCAAAAAAGAATATCTCCTCCATTATAGTTCCAGACCAACATCTCAGACAATCTGTAAGGCTTACCGAAATCATATTGTATCCAGACAGGTCCGGATGCGCCGGAAGCCGTGAGCCACATAGCTGAGGTACCGGTTGAGTGTGTATCATCATCAAGACCTGAACCGTTTATAGTATTATCAGGCTCCTTACCTACCTCATAACTGGAAGCCGAAGCAGTTATATTCTCACCGGGTATCTGATACGTATAATATTCGACGGTGAAGCTCCATAATTTGCCTTTGAAGACCGTTGTATCCGGGGGTGCATTAACCTCGTCCACCCGCCAGAAATAAGTCTGGCCGAATTCGAGACGCCCGGCATTATAAGTAGGATCGTCCAAGGCCGGACCAACCAGTAGAGGACTGGTTATATCGGCTGCATTAACATCGATGGAATTGGTACCGAAGTACACATTGTGCGTATTTGCAAATTCACCCGGTATCCAGCTAAGGATTACATCACGGGCCACATCATCATCTCCATTTACCGGGCCCGGATCAGTGGCAAATCCAACAGCCTTCACGAAATCTCCCTCGAGCAATGTACCACTACCACTATCCGGAGAATCTTCTATTGTCAGAATGATCGCATTATCGCCCACTTCAACCGGCGCCAGCAGAAATACTACAATTCCATCCACATCGCTGTTTAGGAAATCCGCTAATGCCTGGTTTGTTTCGGTTGACTCTCTCGTTCTGCTTACAACTGCAAAATTCATAAGCGGGCCGACCAAATCCGCAAGGTCCAGCTCAACTGGTGAACTTAGGGCAGGAGTGGGATCATTTTGAACACCCGGAGCGTTATTCCAGGTAAGAATATTCACATCAATGGAATCCAGCTCTTCTTTAATTCCATAAACAGCTACGTCGCCGGCGTCATGACCATCGATACTAAAACTCACATTAGCGAAGGCACCATCTCCACTTTTAAGATCTGAGATATCGAACTTCAGGAATCCTACACGCCGCCTGGGAGCCGTAATGTCGCGTATATGAATACCATCATCACTGCTATGGACTTCGTCCGGCCCATCCTGAGAATCATTCGCAACATAGCTATCTTGTGTGGGGAATATGCTGAAAGATGTCGCCTGCACACCGCTTGCAAAACTAAACAGCAACACTACAGGAACTATACAAAACAATTTCTGACACATCATAAACCTCCTTCAAAATAGTTGGAATAATAACAAACAGGAATAAATTCTTTCTTTCTACTTCAAAACATATATCTGCTTAGAATGATGTATCTTGAACTCCTCACACCTTCTTTCTCTAAGCAAAAATACAAAGTTCAAAGCTATAAAATAGCGTTTATCGAATTTGAATACACACCCTATGAAAAAGTGCAAATTTACATGTTATACCTAAATACAACCCTGGCTATCCTATACATTTTATACCAAATCAGGATGTTATTCGTCAAGAAAAATTACCTGCCATAAGCGATTTTGAGGTAAACTATGGTTTAATTCCTTTTATAGCCCTATCCACCCGGCAAATCCGCTTTGCGTTTTATTCGTAACCGCATCCTATGACTATCTTCTGACAAAACAACACGGCCTGTACCTAATCAAAGGGTACAGGCCGTGAAATAATACAAAATTCGATATATCAACTGTAAAATTCTGCCATTTACATACTATACTCCTATCGCCGCTGCAATTATGGCAGAGAAAGCAGATATAGACGAATATCGTCAACGAATATCATCCCGGAATCCCCGGCTGCACCGGTTCTCTCA
>CAZMZR010000098.1:0-11565 GCA_964570855.1 uncultured Pirellulales bacterium | reverse complement strand
GTAAATTATAACCATTGACAGATGGCCTCATAGCAGCCCCAGGTTTTACCTGGGGGTTCCCGTGGCTGATGTGGCCACGGCACCTATGGCACAAGCTAAACAACCCGGCTTCGTAATACTTCGCCGTGGTAAAAAAAATGGAAAACAAAGCCAAATTTAAGACGGAAGACGGAAAACTGAAGGCAGAAGACAGTAGAAAAAAATGCAAAACAAAGCCAATATTAAGACGGAGGACAGAAGACAGAAGGCAGAAGAAAAAATGAAAAACAAAGCCAAATTACCAAATGTCCGATTGGGCTTAAGGCTAATGTATACAAGGTGTTACAAGAAATTATATTGTCTGATGCTAAGTCAAAAACAAAGCCAAACAAAGCCAATCCGGCGTCGCCTTCAGCTATGCCGGGATAGGTTTTAATATGTACAAAATAGCGTTAAATGATCAGAATATGAGACAATGGCAGATATGAACACAACGAGTTTGCTCTTAAAGGCATATTACGAGGCATTATATGAGCTGCTCATAGCCCAAAGGGAGATTATGGTTGCCAGGATCGAAGATGTGCTCGCCGAAGAGATTCAATCCGTCGGTTACGAAGATTTTGACCCGGAGAAATTCACTGCATATTGGCAGGCATGTCAGGCGTTTATTGAGGAACGGATAGAAATGTATAATCCATTCGGGATTCAATATACGTATGATCGCGGTAGGGCGAAAGAGGCCTTTGAACTGGAGTTGCAGCTCAACTGGTATGACAGCCGTGAAGAATTTGAGGCTTTGGTGAAAACAGCTCGCAACAAGGCTGAATCGATGACGGCCAAACACAACATGGAGCCGTTTGTCGAAGAGATAATCAGGGAAGCCGGAGCATTCCCGGACAAGAGCATAATCTCGGCTTATCAGGCCGAACCGGCTTTGAATAAGCTGCCGGACTATGTGGTAGCGAGAATCATCGAAGAAACAATTATATGAATGTGGACACAGTGACCTTGTGATTCTGGAATCAGTGTCTCTGTAATATTATGCCCCCGACAATAAAAAACAAACCTATCACTGATGCGGGAAGAATTACTTCACCGATTGCAAAGCGAATTAGGATAAACGACAGAAAGGGAGTCAGATATATCAGGTTTGTAATATGTGCCGTTGTTTTGGAGAGCTTCAGCGCCCTGAGCCAGAGCAGAAATGTAATTCCCATTTCAAACAGGCCGATATATGCCGCTCCAACGAGTCCCTTGATGTCCGGGATTTTTATTTTTTCAAAGAGCAGCATGGCTACAGAAATAAAAATAAAACCAAAGACAAAATTCAGAAATAACCCGGCGGCTTCGTCCCGCTTGTCTTTGATGTTGTATATCCAGAACAGCGACCAGATGATAGTACTGCTCAAAGCTAAAAATACTCCCGCCGGGCTATCGATTTTGAATCCGAGAATATCCCCGCGTGTTGAAATGATAAAGACACCAGTGAAGCTGATTATGATTGCGAGTATGCTTCTTGCCCTGATTTTTTGTTTGAGTATAAGAATCGACAGTAGAACAAGTGTAATCGGCCAGACAAAGTTTAACGGCTGGGCCTGCTGGGCCGGCAGTAATGTGTAAGACTTAAATATGAAACAGTAATATAAAAAAGGATTGAGAAAACCCAGAAGGGCGGAATTCACATAATCTTTTTTTGAAAAAGTTTTGAGTAAATGGAGCTTTTTGGAAAATAAAAGGCAGAGGAAAAAAGTGATAACGGAAACGAGAGAGGCGTAAAATAAAAGAGGCAGGACATCCAGGAAACGTAAGGAAATCTTAAAAGCCGATGGTATTGTTGACCAGAGCAAAATTACTATAACAGCATAAAAATAGGCCTGATTTTGTTTGTTCATACGAGCCGGTCAATAATCCATTTATATTTTTCAACCTAATTCCTATTATGCTAATACTTATAATCTGTACGAACTGCTTTTGCAATAGGTTCTATCTTGTAGCGTTTGAGTGCTGTGGTGTTTATTTCTTGAAATTTATTGCAAAGTTATCTCTGATTAGGCTAAAATCCGTTTTTCCTAAAATATCAAAGGCAAAATACTGCCGGGGAAATTTATCGGTTTGCCGGATTGGGACGGGAAAATATGGTGAACTCTATGAAAAGCGAGAGTGGAAGTAGTAAACCTTCCTTAGTTTATCCTATTCATCTTAGGGACGAAGATGAAGTAGTAAGATGGATTGCAGAAATTACTTCTGCGGATGAATTATCGATTCGTTCCTGTCTGCGTCGGGAGTTTGAACAGCCCGGCTCAAATGTCGCAGAGGCATTTTCTCAGGCGTCCCTGGAGCCCTTTGTATGGAGCGAAAATCTCGTACAATTCTACGAGCAGACCAATGCCTTTTTATATGAATTGGTCTTATGGAATCGCAACAGTATTAAACGCCGCATGAGAAGTTATATCGCAAAGTATTTAACTGCACAGCGGGAAAATGGTCTTAATGTTTTGTGCATTGGTGACGGATTGGGTTTCGATTCCTTTTATTTCGCCCAGGCCGGCCATAAGGTAACATACTATGAAGTTCCCGGTTATACTCATTCCTTCGCCAGCAGGCTTTTTACTCTTGCCGGTGCCGATATAAAGATAACATCCGGGCATGAACAAATTGCTTCCGAATTCTTCGATGCTGTAGTATGCCTTGACGTTCTCGAACATATTCCTGATGTTCCGGATTTTCTTGCTTTGATTACCGGATACCTTCGTCCCGGCGGTATTTTTATTGTCCATGCCCCGTTTTATATGATTCACTCGACCAATCCCACCCATCTGAAAGTAAATCGTCGGCATAGCGGGAGTCTCCGCCTATATTCACAGTGTGGTCTTCGATTGACAGATGGTAAGTTCTTTTGGAATCCTCTTATATTCGAAAAAATTTCAGATGGCATCGGGCCGCGTTCACGTTCGGCTTTCCGCATCTTTGCTCTTCGACTTTCCGGTTTATATTTAGCTCTCGGACGCTTGACAAATTTGCCGTTTCGGTGGATCGATTTCTATCGTAAAAGGCATTATAGATGGTTTGAATAAAAGTTCGGATGCTTTTGTTTTTCCCGACGGTAAATCAATGAATTGATACAACAATATTATTTGTAGTTTGACAGGGTGGTTTTTGCCACGCCCTCGCTGATTGTGCCGGCTTCGAGAAGGGCGTTAACGGATTCGACCATTGTCACCATTTTGTGTTTTTTGCCGGTTTCGATAACGGTTCTCAAAAAGAATCCTCCTTTTCTTCTTATGATATTCTTGGCGGCACCGGTGACAACCAGTACTTCGCACGCGACTCTTTGTCTGCCGTCAACCGTCGGGATAAGCTCCTGGTGAATCATTCCCTGCAGTGACTCGGCTAAAAGAAATCTCAACTGGCCTTCATCGGAGGAGGGTGCGTAGCTCAAAAGCCTTTCGATAATCTTGTCGATTGAAATAACGTGCAGAGTCGAAAGGACAAGAACACCTGTTTCAGCGGCCGCCAGGGCGATTTTGATTGTCTCGTAATCTCTCATCTCACCTATGGCGATAACGTCGGGATCCTGTCTCAAAGCTGCTCGCAATCCTGTATAGAATGACTGGGTATCCCTGCCCACCTCCCTTTGCCTGACAATACCGGTTTTATTCGTATGCACATATTCGATTGGGTCTTCGATAGTGATGACATGCTTTTCGCAGGTCGAATTTATTTCATCTATCATTGCCGACATTGTAGTGGTTTTACCCTGGCTTGTACTGCCGGTGATGAGGACTAATCCTTTTGTTTTTTGTGTCAGGTCCTTAACGACATCGGGAAGCATCAGTTCGTCGATGGTTCTTGGTCTTGTTGGTAGGATTCTGATGGTCGAGCCGACCGCCCCGTTAAAAAAGCCTACATTTATCCTGTATCTGCCTGTACCTTCGGCCAGCATTAAATCGAAATCGAGGTTCTTTTCAAACTTTATTTTCTGGTCATCATTGAGCAAATCAAGGGATATTTCCCGGCTTTGGTCCGGAGTTAGTTTTTCTTTTGTAATGGGGACCAATTTACCTCCGACTCTGAATAAAATCGGGGCATCGGCACAAATATGTATATCAGTGGCATGTTGGGCTTTTGCGTGCTCTAATAATTGTTTTCTGTTTATCATTACCTGATTTTGTATATATCATCATTTACAAGGGTTTTCCTTCCACAACTGCACGATGTACTGATTTGAACTTCGGGCTGATTTTCCGACGGTATCTTTATAGTAACGACCAAGGTTGAATCGCGAATGTTCATATCAGTAACATCCAATTCTATCATTTTATCGATAATATCTCTATTTTCTTTTTGAATATTTATTTTCGCCCACGCCAGTCCGCTTGCAACGAGATTTCGTTCGCAGGCCTGAAGGTAGGTGTTGTTGGACTGGTACACCATGATATTTGCACCGCATGTTAAAAAGGACATTATAAATCCGATAAGAGTAATCAGTATGATGACCAGTATTAAAATAAAACCTTTTTCTTTTCTGTTTTTCATTTTTATCTACTCTAAAATTCCGACAAAATACATATTCGAATTCGCCATTTTTTTTATAAGATGGCCTTTCAGCGTGTACTCGATATGATGTTCGATTTCAACGGCGTAACCTTTGCCGTTTTTGCGGTGGACCTGCCATTTGATTTTAGTACCAGGCATCGACCATAGTATTGTCTTTTCAGGGATTTGCTGTTGATTTTCTGCAAATACATACCTGAACACATTGTTGTCTTTTAGTTGATAATGGATTGTGCCGTCGGCCAGCTCAATTAAAAGCAGATCATCACCGGCGGTATAGCCGTTAACCGACCGAGGCAGGTCTTTTGCCGTATCGATATCCTGTTGCATTTGTTCGGTCATATTCAGCAAAATTGAGTTGTCCTGTATGGATTTCACGGACCGGGGGATATCAGTAAACATGGTTGCGATAAGGCCGTCTATAACGATGAATACAAAAGGAAGAATTGCTATGATTACTAAAAGTTCGATTAATGAAAATCCTTTACGCATATTCATAGCTCCTGCTCGGCTAAAAGCCTGTCGCCGGCAATATACCTGGACAATTGAATTTTCACCTGCTGATTGAAGCTCATGCCGTTTACCTGTACTTCAACAAATTTCAATCCCCGCCACCGGCCCGTCCCGTCCGACTGTTCGATGGAAACATTGAGTTTCGGCCAGAGTCGTTTCATGTCTTCTTCGGGGATCGGCTCGCCCGTCGCTGCAATACTGTCCAGCTCGGCCTGGGCGGCTGATACGCATTGCTGTCTGACCAACTGGAAGCGATTGAACCTTGCGAATCCACTAAGTGACAATGTGAACGCGGTAATTAGTACTCCGAGAAGGATTACCGCAATGATTATTTCCATTAACATGTAACCATGATATTTTTTATTCTTTGCAAACACTTTTTTATGCTCCCATAGTCCCGTTATGGCGTCACTAAGGTCACTAAATGATTGATAATCGCAATACTCGGCGCAAATATGGCATAAACCACAAAGCCCACGATTATTCCCATGCACAGGATAATACACGGCCAGATGATAAATCTTGCCAGGTTGACACAGTAGCTGTAGTTCGAGCGGTAGAACGCCTCAAGGGCCTCCAAAATCACCAGGGTATTGCCCTGGTTGACCTTTTCGTCGAATGCCCACGCCAGGGCGGAACCTAATTTGCTTTTTCTTGCAGCAGTGGCGATATTGTCGCCACGCTCGACTTTTTTGAGCCATTTTTTTAGACGTCTCTTAAAGCGATTGTTCACGTCTAGGCCGATGGTGTTGTTAATCGCTTCGTTGACAGGGCAGCCGGCATTAAGTGACAATCGCAACATCTCGACAACCTGCAACATCGAATAATTCCTCTCGAACCAGTGCAGAACAGGTAGATGCCATTTGATAAAATCACCAATTCGTGAAAATAGATATGGTTTGTCGGGCCGACGCGATCTGAACTTGAAATATATTGAAGCGGGAATAAAAATAAGGATTATCAGGATAATCAAAACTCCGAGCAACCATCCATATTTGTATGCAATATAATCCATTATATCCATGATCAAACGTGTAGCAGCCGGTAGTTGTGGTTCATCGACCATTTCTGTTAATACCGTGCTGAACTGTGGAATGATAAACGTCATAACTCCCAACAATATCAGGAACATTAAAGTGATGACGATGAACGGATAAATAGGGTGGACAGGTCTGATTTTTCGATTCTCTTCTGTTTGGGCGGCAATGTTTGCTTCGATGGCTTTCAGTGCCAGCGGAAGCTGGTTAATCCGCTCGGCGGCGGTGATCATTGCCACTGCATAGCCGGGACATCTTGAAAAGCCTCTTTTAATTGATTCGCCAAGCGAATAGCCCTGGACCAGCCATTTTTGTATATTCCGTAAGATTCTTGAACGTCTGTCCGACCATCCGCTTGCAGCAGATTCCAAAGCCATCGGTAAAGGCAGGTTTTGTCTGATGCTCGAACCAATCGTTGAAAGCACATACGCAGTAGTCACATTCCTTGAGGTTAAGCTATAGGCGATAACTAAACTTGTTAAAATGACAACAAACATGATGCTGAATATACAAAAAGGTCCCGATAGGGCGAAGCCAATCAGACTTGCGAGAATAAAAATCAGGATAATAAGAGTGATAAAGAACCATTTTGCGCATGTTTGAGGCCAGTTTTCAGAATCAGGCTCTTTTCTTGAAAACAGTACGGCTATAAGTGTAAGAACGAAAAGAACAGGTGAACATACGATTATAACCAGGTCCTGTGTTGTAATTCCTATCGCCAGCATTGTCCCGGCTACGAATGGTAAGGTTATAAGAGCTACGGATGATTTTTTCCATCCGAGGAGTATATATAATACCATTAATATGATTAAGATAATATCTTTCATATTTTAGACCTAACCCGATAAAGCCGTTATTATTTGTATCATTGGTAAAAACATCGAAAGAATAGTTAAGAAAATAAAGCCGCCCACGACAATCAGCATTATAGGTAGCAGAACCGCCTGCAGTCTTGCCTGACCGAATTGCGCCTGCTCGGCATACATCTGGCCCAGACTATAAAGATTATCCTGAAGCTCACTGCGTTGAGAACCTAATTGTATCGAATAGAAGAACAACCTCGGTATCATTCTGCAGAACTGTCCAGCTTCCAGAATACCGGCTCCCTGCTCGATTTGGCCTGCAATATTTTCGCTTTCGGCGATAAGTCTTTCACTTCCTGTGGCACCGGAGCTTAGTCTCAGTGACTCCGGCATATCGGAACCGGCTGCGACCATAATCGCCATCGCCTCGGCCATTCTTCCGAGCATGCTGCTGTGGTAAACTCTGCCTATGACTGGAACGGATAGAAGAAGCGATTCCCTGAATCTGCGTCCCGCCGGGAACGCCGAAAGAAGTGCCGTCAGGACGATTATCGCGGCGATTATTAATCCGACAGTAATCCAGAAAGGTATTATATTGTCAGCCATATTTAAGAATGTACGAGTGAGAGTCGGCAATCGGCCGCTATCCGTCATTTCCCCAAGGACCGTACCGAACTGCGGGATTACGAATATGAATACACCTGTAATAATAACAGCCGCCAGTGAAAGAATTACCGCGGGATAACTCATCGCTTCGAAAATGATTCTTCTTGTTCGGTTGGCCATTTCCAGATGCCTGTTCAGGCTCGTCAGCATTTCGCTGAGTCTTCCTGTTTCGACGCCGGCTTTTAGTATTCGGCCGTAAAGAGGAGGGAAATGTTTTTGCCTTTTTTCAAAGGCTTTCTCGATGCTAACGCCTGCTTCAAGCTCGCCGGCGATTGCATCAATGAGTTTACGCATCGAGTGGGAGCTGACATCATGGGACAGCTCTCTCAGGCCCTTTTCCAGAGGTATGCCGGCCTTTGTGATAGAGGCCAATTGTTGATTGAAGAGCATAAATTCGTTTCTGCCGATTGCCGTTTTGGGTTTTTCAGGTTGAGCTTTTTCGATGGAGTTTACGACAAGCTGCATATGTTTGAGCAGTTCGTTCGCTTCGTCGTGTGAGCCTGCTTCGAGCGTGCCTTTCATCAATCGGCCTGCCGAGGTCAGTGCGTTATATTGGAATGTTGCCATTTTTGTTATTATCCTTTATTCTTTCAGTTTGAGTTCATACCTTATGGCGTCTCTGCCATCGGAGCCTTCGGTCGCTTGAAGTTCGAGCACGGCTTCAGAGCCGGTACGACTATAAGAAAATGGTTTTTTAGTAACCGGATCGTCGGGGACTGTAACTTCAGTAACGTCGCTGAGTTTATCGGGGAATTTACCGTCATGAGAACCGGCATATAGCCGCAACGCTTCTACACATTGTAATGCGGCAATTCGACGTTCCATACTGTTTGTTAGCAGACTGATTTTTTGTCTGACATCGGCTTCTTCTATTTCCAACGGGTCACTGAGGTCAATGAACGGTTGTGGTAAAGCAATCAAAGCAGTATAAAGATTAGGTGCATCGGTTCCCTGGACGAACTGTTCGATTTGCCGAGATACTACCTCGGTGATTGCTACTGCGGCCAAACCGGAAATTAACATAGGCTCTTTGCTTAAATTTTTTGCCAGAGTATATCCGGTCTGCACAGTATCAATTGCGCTATCATACCGGTCCTGGGCGATTTCAGAGTGTATCTGAAGCGTCAGAAGGAACGCCATGTTGCGATACTGAGTCAACTTTTGTAAGGCATCGTCGGTCCAATTACAGCGTTTGCATTTGGAGGCCTGTTCGAGCAATTGCAGAGAAGGTTTAAACTGCTCAAGGGCCGCCTGAACCTGTTTTTGAGGCAACTGATCAGGCGGAGTTTTGCGCCACTGATTGATTTGGTCTGTATTGAGCTCTGCCGGCAAAGATGCGACTGCTTTTTCGTATAGCGGTGCTGCATCGGCGTCAATTAATTCCTCGACTTTCGGCAGAAGCTGATATTTCTGCGCAGTTTCTGTTGCTTTGGACGGATGGAGAGTCAATTTAACCGGCGGCAAAGCTCGTCCGGCATATGTAATTGGTATAACTGATAAAGAAATCGTCAGACAGATAATAGTGAACTTCGTTGGTCTGCTGATTAATGTTTTTATATTACATTGGGATGCTGCCATTTTATAATGTATCCTTTATTATTTCAGTTTGAGTTCATATCGTACTGCATCTCTGTCTTCTGAGCCTTCGGTACCTTCCAATTCGAGTACGGCTTCGGAGCCGGTGCTCTTATATGAAAATGGTTGTTTGGTGACAGGATCATTCGGGATTGTAAGTTCAGTTACGTCACTGAGTTTGTCGGGGAACTTACCTTTGTGAGAACCGGCGTATAGACGCAAAGCCTCTATACATTGCAGGGCGGCAATTTTACGATCAACATGATTCATCTGCTTGCGAATCATGTCATGTGCAGGTTTCAACTGTTTTTCAAATTGTTTGCGGAGCAAAAGGTTGTAGTTTTTGAGATTATCTCTTTCGAAATCGATTGCTTTTGTTATTTCGACAAGCGGTTGTGGTAAATCCTCTAAGGCCCGATACAGATTGGGGGCGTTATCAGATTGAATAAACTGTTCAATCCTGCTTAGATTTTTCGCCGCTACGGCAATCCCGGCCATTCCCTGAACCAAAGTAGTAGTATTACCCAGATGCTTTGCCATTGCAAGAGATGTCTTTAGGGTATCAATGGCCTGGTCATATTGGCCTTGTGCGATTTGGAGTTTAGCCTGAACATCAAGTATGAAAGCGAACTGCCGATATTTGCTCAGATCATCCATAAATTCCTGACTAACCTGACCGGGTTTTACAAAAGGCCAGTTACATTGTTTACAACTTGCGGCTTGAGTTAATAAATCTAAAGTAGGTTTGAGCTTCTCAAGAGCCGATTCAATTTCCTCGACAGGTAGCTGGTCGGGCGGCAGACTCCGCCAATCGGAGAATTGTTTTGGCTGGGAATCTTGCGGCAGTGATTGAATTGCTTTTTGATATAAAGGGAAGGCATCGGCATCGGTTTGCTCTTCGGCCGAAGGTAAAAGCCTGTATTGCTCTGCGGCTTCTGTTGTTTTAGATGGATTAAGCGTCAGCTCGATCCATGGTTGTGCTCGTTTTGCGTATGTAGAGGCTGCAATTAATAATAAAATGATACATATTGCAGTAATGTGCTTCATACCACCTGTCCTGTATAAATTAAATGTCATTATCGCGATTTATATATTCATGCCATTGTTTTTCCAAATCACTGGAATTTGTTTAATCTTTCCTCAAACGGAAAAACCACAAACTTTATTCAATTCTTCCTGAGTTGTAAGGCCGTCGTTGATTAATCGCTGGCCGTCGGTCAGCATGTTTGCATGTCCCTTGCTCATAAGCAGTGTTTCAAGTTCTTCGAGGTCGGCTTTGGCCAGGATGGCTTTTCGTAAATCACTATCTAATTGAACCATTTCCGCTATGAGAATTCTACCTTTGTAGCCCGTATTAAAACATTCATCGCATCCTACCGCTTCGAATGAATCAGTCTGCTCAGATTTTTTCTTGCATCTTTCACATAATTGCCTGACCAGCCTCTGGTTTAATACTGCTGATATGCTTGAAGTGACTTGGTAAGGTTCGATACCCATCTCAAGCAATCGCAGGAACGCACCTGCAGGAGAACCGCTGTGCATAGTGCTCATCAACAGATGCCCCGTTAGTCCCGCTTCGATAGCGATTTTGGCTGTCTCGGCATCGCGTATCTCTCCAATCATCAGAACTTGCGGGTCCTGTCTGAGCAGCGACCTAAGTGCTGTTGGAAAAGTTAACTGGCCGTGTGGGGTAATCTGTGTTTGTGTGGCACCTTCTATTCTTATTTCCACAGGGTCTTCGAGAGTCACGACACTTTTGCCGGGGTAGTTTTTGAGAATATGCCGTAGAAGTGCGGCTAACGTTGTGCTTTTTCCACTACCGGCCGGGCCGGTCAGCAGTAAAACACCCATGTTCCCGGCTGCTATTTGTTTTAAAGCTGCGTGTATCTTTTTTGAAAATCCCAATTGCTCCAGATTCATTAGTTCGGCGTTGTTGTAAAATAATCTCACAACTGCTCGTTGACCGTGTATTGTGGGAAAAACTGCAAGCCGCTGGTCCGTTACCTGTTCATAATAACTTTTATCGATTTCGATTCGGCCTTCCTGTGGTATATCGTTGCGATAGGTTAATAGTCCTCCCAAAACTTTCAGCCTTGCTATCACATTTTCTGATAAAGGCTTAGGGAGTTTTTCGACAGTGTTAAGAACGCCGTCGAGTCTGTATTTAACCGTTAATTCAGCCCCGGTAGGCTCGAAATGAACATCGCTTGCACCGATTTTTACGGCGTTTTCAAGCAGCTCGTTAACAATAAAGACCACATCCCCGGCTTTTATGTTATTGTCGTAAGTGTCTTTTGGGGAATTAGTTAGGCCCATATTAACTGAACTTTTATAGTAATTTCTTATTATATGATTCTACGATTTTAAAACCAAGACGCATAAACAACCTGAAACGTTATGTAAGAAAATGATATTTTTAACATTTTTTGCGAATTTTA